>JAIMZO010000012.1 GCA_020054965.1 Spirochaeta sp.
GTTCCTGATCGTCTGGATGTCGACATCAACAAGCTTGAAGTTCATCGTCATCGGTTGGTCCTTGCCATCCTCTTCTCTTCCCTGTTCAAAGGGGATGCCAGCCATGGCAATCAAGTCCGCGTCCCCTGAAGCGTCAATGAAATAGGAAGCCTCAAGGGAAAAAAGGTTTCCGGCACAGAGACATGTAATGCTTTCCAGCGTTCCCTGATCAGGTACTGCCTCTACCACGGTAGTGTGGTAGAGCAACTGCACCCCTGCTTCCCGGACCATCAACTCCAACTCCCGTTTCATGCCCTCAGCATCGAACGGGGTTACCGTGTAGGTGTAGCCTGTAGAATCGGGAATATGGCCCACAGAGAGGCCTTTGACCTTCAATCGCTGTATCATTTCATCGGGCAAACCACGAACCACCTGGGTTTCCCCTGCATGGAATGTCATCATGGGTCCGGTTCCTCCGGCAGTGAGACTTCCCCCAAGGAATCCTTCTTCCTCGATGAGCAGCACGCTCAATCCTTCCCTGCCGGCCGCTGTTGCCGCCATGCTACCAGCGATTCCTCCGCCGACCACAATTAAATCAAAGTGTGTATCATAGAGTGTATTCATGTAATCATCCTTATTTATTTCAAGCCTGTGTTCACCATGGCATCGGAGACTTTCTGCTGGAACAGCAGATAGACCACCATGATTGGTAGAATTGACAGGGTTGTTGCAGCCAACTGCAGATGCCATTGGGGAAGACCATAGGTATCATTGAAGTTGGTCAATGAGAGTGGGAGCGTAAAATTCTCGAGCGAACTGATGAATACCAGTGGCTCCAAATAGGTATTCCAAACAGCAATAAAAGCCAAAATAGCAACAGAACTAAGCACAGGAACGGCGACAGGGAGCATAATCTTCAAGAAGATGCCCAGAGGATTCAACCCATCGATTCTAGCAGCTTCTTCTAACTCATTGGGCACCGTCACATAGAACTGCCTGAGCATGAATGTTGAGAAGGCACCTTGACTGCCAAAGATCGGCAACAACATCAGGGGAACCAAGGTATCCAAGGCACCCCACCTTTGCATCTGGAAGAAAAGGGGGATGATGGTTACCTCGATGGGCATCATCAAGGCTGTCAGTAGAAGCAGGAATGCAGCATTGCGTAAGGGAAACCGCATTCGGGCAAACGCATATCCAGCCAAGGCTGCAAGCAATACATTGCCTGCAGTACCTACAAAGGCAACAGCCAACGTATTCAGATAGTGCCGTGCAAACGGCTGGACGGTAAAAATATCATGATAATTTGAGAATGCCCATGAAGTGGGAAGCAACTTTGGCACTCCAAATATCTCAGCACTGCTGTTTAGCGAGTTCACAACCATCCACCAGAAGGGGTAGACAAACAAGATGGTCAACAATACAACAAGCAAGGCATAGGGAGCCTGTTTCAAATACTTACGATTCATAGAAGGAAATCCTTTTTCTGGAGAACCACTGCAGGGCGGTCAAGACGAGTACAATAAGAAACAGCACTACAGCCAATGCTGATGCAAAGCCGGTATCGAACATACGGAACGCCTGATGGTAGATATAGTAAACCATAACCATGGTGGACCCTTCCGGCCCTCCATCGGTCATCAACTTGATGGTATCAAAGACACGCATCGATCCAATGATGGTGACGATTGCAACCATCATGACAGTAGGCATCAACAGAGGAAGCTTAATCTTGAAAAAAAGCGTAAAGCGCTTTGCTCCGTCAATACGAGCTGCCTCAATGACATCGCCGGGCATATTGAGTACAGCCCCCATGAAAATGAGTACATTCATTCCCAGGTTCTTCATGACTCTGTTGATGATGACACTGGCCATCGCCCACCCTTTCTCAAAGAGCCAGTTCGGCCCTTCTATGCCTACAAGAGAGAGGAACCAGTTGATCGGTCCTGCATCCCCTCCTTGCAAGAGATACTTCCAGACGATTGCCCAGGCCACCCCACTGGTGACCACAGGCAAAAAGATGATTCCCCTCACAAACCTGGTTCCCATCTTCCCACCCCCAAGATAGAGCGCGAGCAAGAGACTGAAAATCAGGTTGAGCGGTACCACACCTGCACTGAAGATCAAGGTATTTACCAGTGACTTGGAGAACAGTGGGTCAGCAAACAGCAGACGAAAATTCTCCAGTCCGTTAAACACACTTGTTCCAAAGAGCAGATTTTTCTCCTGCACACTGTACAGGAACACCGAAATCAGAGGGAGCAGGACGAAGAATACGAATCCTGCCATCTGTGGGGTTATGAATGCCCATCCAATAATGGCATCCCGCCGATGATTTGCTTTCAAGGAATGTTGTTTCATTCGTCCATACTCCTACCCACCTTACTTGCTATTTAATGTATTTCGCGTAAACCGTAGCTACTTCATCGAGGATAGCACCTACATCTGCATTTTTCTGCCAGAGCTTGTCAAACACCATCTTCGATTCCACCTCAATCTGAGGATACTTCACATGACTGGGAAGTACACGACCGGTCTTGATGGATGCAGCAACTGCGTTCTGCATCTGCTCCTTGCTTACGCTCTTGTTACTGGTCAGGAATGCCTCTGATTCAAGAACAGACTTTCTTGCTGGTGGCCAAATACCACTCATGGCGGCAACTGAGTCCTTGTTGGTCATATACGCAACCAATTCACTGGCAAGTGCAGCCTGTTTTCCCTTGGAGTGAGCACCGATGGCAGCCTGGCCGATAACCGGGGACTTCCCTTCAGGACCGGAAGGCATCGGAGCGATTCCCCAAGCGAAGGAGGCCTCATTGAGCTTGGAAACACGGCTGATCTGACCAACGGTCATGGCAGCATTCCCTGCAAAGAAGTCACTTTGGTTCCCTGGAGGAACAACAGAAACATCCTGGTAGACCATATCATGGAAAAGTTGTACAGCAGCGACAGATGCATCACTGTTGATCAAGACCTGTCCATCATCGGTCCAGAAATCACCACCATAGGAACGGACAATTGGTGCAAGGTTGTGGAGGATACGGGCATCATAGCCTTGTCCATCTACAGTCTGGAAACCCCAAACACCAGTCTTTTCCTTGATCGTCTTACTTGCCATCTTGAAGGCTTCCCAATCCCAGGCACCCTCTGCTGCATACTGCTCAGGAGTTTTTACCCCAGCCTTGGCAAAGAGGTCCTCGTTGTAGAGGATAAAGAAGGGAGAAGTTGAGAAAGGTATTGCATACACATTCCCATCTTTGCTCCACAGCTCAAGAGCATCACTGGAGATGTCCTCGGGGTCATAGGCCTGCATGGCATCATTCAGGTTGGCAAGCAGTCCACTTTCGATGAATGCAGGGGCCGCTGTTTCAAGAACCCAAAAGAGATCAGGACCATTCTGGCCTTGCAGTTCCAAGGAGAGCTTGGTGTTGTACTCTGCAAAGGGAATGGATTCGAAGGTTGCATCAATCTCGATACCCTTCTGTGCTGCAAATCCCTGTACAAAGGAGTCAAGCAATGCAATCTGATCAGGGTTGCTGGTCCAAGTGGCGATAGTCATCGATACAGGACCGCTAGGAGCAGCTTCTTCCTTAGCGCCAGCAGCAAAGGCCATACCCATAGCAAGAAAGAGAACGAGCAGAAAGGTCAGTAGACGTACTACTCCCTTCGTTTGGTTTGTTTTCATACAATCCTCCTAAAGTGTTTGATTAATCATTTAATCAGTCACTGTATGGTACCCTTCGTTTGGACATCCGTCAATAAAAAAATGCAACTCTCAAAAGAAAGCTGCATGCAACAAGAGATATATCTGTATTAAGCCAACAGTACCAGACTCAGCGCCATGACCATCATACCGGCAATAACACCGGCAATTGCAATATGGTGTTCACCATACTCCTCGGCAGTGGGCAACAGTTCATCCAAGCTGATGTAAACCATGATACCTGCCACAGAAGCGAAAACAAAACCAAAGGTGATATCATTGAACCAAGCCCGAAGAAGGAAGTACCCGATGACAGCCCCTACCGGTTCAGCGAGGCCACTGAGCAAGCTCAACCAGAAAGCCTTCTTCCGGCTCTTGGTCGCATAATAGATCGGGGCTGCAACGGCAACACCCTCAGGAATATTATGGATTGCGATGGCAACAGCAATGCTGATACCCAAACTTGGATCAGAAAGCCCTGACATGAAGGTAGCCAAGCCTTCGGGGAAGTTATGGATTGCAATTGCGAGTGCACTGAAGAACCCCATTCTCATAAGGCGGGCATCATCGCCTGCCTTCACTGGTTTCAAGTCACCAGGAACGCCTTTCATCTCATGTGGGTTCTCATATTCAGGAATAAGTTTGTCAATGATGGCAATAAGGGCAATACCGACAAAGAATGCAATACTGGTCATCCAGTACCCTTGTTTCGGCCCCATTGCTGACTCAAGCGCTTCACGAGCCTTAACGAAGATTTCAATCATCGCCACATAGATCATGACTCCTGCTGAAAATCCAAGAGCACCAGCAAGGAAACGTGGATTGAATTTCTTGGAGAAGAAGCTCATCAGAGAGCCGAGCCCTGTACCCAACCCTGCAAAAACGGTCAATCCGAAGGCGACCAGAAGTGTTGAAGTAGAAACATCATACATAGCGAGAATCTCCCGACATTGCGTGCGATACCTAACCCTATCACGAGCAGGAATTCAGAGCAACAGGAACTGATTGACAACCGGTAGATAAACGCAGTAGAGTATGTGCATATCAACTATATTCAAAATGTATATAGTCATTAAGGGAATAGTAATGAAGGAACACCCGCCAGCTGGTTGTCCTGGCAAGAACCATAAATTGGAACACTTCCTGGAAGTCTGTCTTTTGTTGTTGCTCTATAATGAAATAGGGCATGGATACAGACTCATGGAACAGCTAGAGCAATTTGGCTTCACCAAAGAAGAACTCAATGTAAGCACACTCTACAGAACCCTCAGGAAAATGGAAAAGGAAGAACTGGTCTGCTCTTGCTGGGAAGAAGGTGGTCCAGGACCAAAACGAAGAACCTACGAGATAACAGACACAGGAAAGGAAAATCTTTCGCAGTGGATCAATATCCTGAAGATGAGGAAATCCATGATCGAGCAACTGATTTCCGTCTACGCTGAAACAATACACAACGACAAGGAAACCAAATGACTACAATTATCATCATCTACAGTTTGGTAGCTGTCAGCTTGATCATCTCCCTGGTCAAGAGCAAGGAAAAGACCAAAAAGGCTATGCATGTAGCAGGAAAAGCCTTTGTAAAGACTGCACCAAGCCTATTGGCAGTTCTCGGTATCGTCGGACTTACCTTCGGAGTGCTTGACGAACAGACCATCTCATCCTTGGTCGGGGAAGAAGCAGGCTTCTCCGCTACCATCATTGCAGCTGTTCTTGGTGCGATAACGCTCATCCCGTCCTTGGTGGCATTCCCTCTCGCTGGTTCTCTTCTACGCTCAGGGGCAACCGTGGTTACCATCAGTGCCTTCATCACCACCCTGGTGATGGTTGGAATGGTTACTGCTCCCATGGAGATAAAGACCTTGGGCAAGAAATTCACCATCCTACGCAATTCCCTTGGGTTCCTCGCCGCCCTGCTCATTGCAGCTATCATGGGGGTATTCCTATGAAACGCTTTACCGTGGTATTTATTATTCTCGCAATCTTCATCGCACTCGCCATCTTCTCCCCCGAAACAGCAGAGCGTTCCTCAACTGCTCTTTGGGACTATTTCAAGGAGATGGCATTGATTATGCCCCCTGTCTTCCTCCTGATGGGGTTCATGGAAGTCTGGTTGCCGAAGCAGAATGTCCAGAAATGGTTGGGCAAGGAGTCTGGGTTCAAGGGAGGGGTTCTCTCCCTCATCCTCGGCACCCTTCCTACCGGTCCACTCTATGTTGCCTTCCCCATGACCGCCAGCCTCCTTCGAAAAGGCGCAAGTATTGCGAACATGGTTCTCTTCCTGGGAAGTTGGGCAGCATTGAAGATTCCCCAGCTCTTGGTTGAGATCAAGTTCTTGGGGTTGCCGTTTACCCTCCTGCGTTTCTCACTGACGCTGGCAGCCCTGATTGCGATAGGATTGATCATGGAGTTGATCCTCAAGCATGATAAAAAGAAAGAGTGGATGAATAGTGACCTGGAGCAGGTACCCGCGAAACAAAAAATGGCCATGAAAGGGTAAGGGAAACCAAGCGGGAGGACCGCTATGATCACACTGGTACGTGTCAAGAATCTATTGCTCAGCCCACTCATCAGATTATCGATCAGGCATCCGTCATTACAGGAGTCGAAGCTGTTTCTTATGGCCATGGCATGCTTCCCTGCAAAGATTGCCAAAACATATGACCAGAGACTATCCAAGGACAGAGAGACCTACCAAGAGCCGATAAGAGCTGCTCTTGCATGGCTCAGCGATTCCCACCCCACCATACTCGACCTCGGTTGCGGTACTGGGGTTGGAACAATCCTCGCAAGCGATCGGTTTCCGGAGGCTTCCATCACGGCAGTGGACAAGAGCCCTGAGATGATCAAGCTCTGTAAACAGAAAGTGCAGGAGCAAAAAAATACTACCATCCATTGCGAGGTAGCCGACGCAAGGGCTTTGCCCTATCCCGATGGGAGCTTCTCCCTTGTACTCAGCAGCAATTCCCCGGTATATCTGGAAGAAGCTGTACGTGTATTGAAACCTTATGGTACTGTAGTATATGTATTTTCGTTTGCAGCCAAACCATTTCTCCAGGAAGAAGGAACTATCAAGAAATTGATGGAAACAAATGGGTTGCAGCTTGTATATCTGGGATCTACGAAAAAAGGAGTGTACCTCATTGGCAAAAGAACGTAGCACACATCTCTTCAATTCCATAGCTTCCACCTACGGTCTGTTCTTTCGATACCAGAAGAAGCGGTACGCGAAGAACCTCCTGGCGATGAAAAACACCGTTGATCTCTCTTCCTACAACAGCATAATTGATGTTGGTTGCGGTACCGGAGCCTTCTGCAGTGCCCTCTCTGACCTGAATCTGGAAGTAACCGGCATTGATCCAGCATCAAGAATGCTTGCAGTCGCAAAAAAGAAAGCCGACAGGGACAATATTACATTCCTGGAAGCAGATGTGCTGGATGGGCTTCCTTTTCAGGACAAGCAGTTCGATATTGCCATAGCCAGCTACGTCGCCCATGGAATGGAATATGAGCAGCGAAAAAAACTCTACAGAGAGATGAGCCGTATTGCCAAGCACCTGGTGATCATCCATGACTACAACAAGAACCGCTCCCCCCTTACCAGCCTTATTGAATGGCTGGAAGGAGGTGACTACTTCCACTTCATCAAGCATGCAGAGACAGAGATGCGTGACTGTCTCGCCGAGATGAAGCAGTGCTTCAGGCAAGTGGAGGTTATCCCGATTGCTGAGCGTGCCAATTGGTATATCTGTACCCCTAACTGATATCCATGGAAGAATCAATCAATGTGTACAGATTTTCGTAAACTATTCATCCTAACTTTCAAAAATCTTGTAACGTTTCGAGCCTTCAGCCGTAGGATGGTATAGAAACAGGTATACCCGAAACCAAGACGATACAACCAAGACCTTTACACTACTAACTCTCAGCAATACAAGAATATCGATTCTTTTTACAACTTATTCCGACCCCTTCCCTGTTCCATACTGGGTAAAAACCAGATAAGGAGCAGCAAATGAAAGAGAAACAGGAAGAGACAAAGGCAGAGAGAACCAAGGTCATAGTCCTCAGTGGATTTGCCTTGGTGGTACTGTTCATCTTCGCCTTCGGCTGTTATGGATGCAGTTATCAGCCGATCACCCCTCCCGACCCAAAAGAGGCAGTTGATGTGACGTCACGTCTCATTGGATCAAGTTGGGTCCTTGATGATGCACAGGGCACACCGGAGGGGTTGGATGAACTGCACAATATGGTCCTGGATTCAATCATATTCAGTGATAGGCAGACAAACCCAGACCAGGAACTCTCACTCTCACTGCAGTTTGCTGATGTCCCCCCTCTCTCCGGCTCTCTTCTTTACCAAGAAGATGCAGGCTTCTTGCTTTCCATCGAGAACGCCCCCTATCCAGTAAGTGTCGTGTACTCACAAAGCAAGGATGGCAAGACCGAAACGCTCACACTCAAGGGCCAAGAAAGCAACATTCAGTGTTACTACTTGAAAAATTAATCATTTATGCAGATATTATGAGTAGAACGATTGATCATTGGCACTCGGTCGATGCCCGATCGTTCCATGAGGATAGATGCATATGACACAATATATACCACAGGACTTGCTGTTCTCCTCAATGGACCACCAGTCGGTTATGACCACTCCCTTCCTGATTGAAATGCTTGACTCAGCCCTGATAGAGCACATCCAGATGGGGAACATTGAAACAGCCTACGGGGTACTGGAGATGAGTATCAACCTGACCCAGACCCTGGAGGACAACACCTTGAGCGAAGCTGAAGGGAAAGACCTGCTTCAAAGGGTAAAACGGGCGATGAGCAAAGGCAACATAGCCCAGGCAAAACAACACATGGTGGAGTTTGCCTTACGGTAGAACAGAATCATCGTGAAATAGGAAGGGGGTCTTTCGCCAACACGAGAGCCCCCTCTTCTTCCTCTTTACTGTCTTGTTATCTCCCGATACTGTAGTACTCCACCCCGGCTTCCAGCATTGCCCTGCTGTTAAAGAGGTTTCTCCCGTCATATACCAGTGCAGTCCTCATCAAGGACTTGAACGCTGAAGGTCCCACATCCCTGATCTCCTGCCAATCGGTGAAGATGAAGCAAACCTGTGCTCCCTTTAGGGCATCCTCAACAGTCTGGGCATACTCCATCGGAAATTGATACTGACGCTTGCAGTTCTCTTCAGCCACTGGATCGAATGCAGTGATCTCTGCACCTTGCTCCAACAGGAGCGGGATATTGTAGACCGCTGGAGACTCTCGTAGGTCATCGGTGCCTGACTTGAAGGCCAAACCCAATACCGCGACCTTGATACCATTGAAGGTGATCATACGATTGGCAGCCTTTCGGTACAGTTTATAGCGCTGTTCATTGTTCACATCCACAGCAGCGGTTACCGTTCTCAGGTTGTAGCCGTACTGGGCGGCAAGGTATTGCAGTGCCTTGGTATCCTTGGGGAAGCAACTCCCACCATACCCAATGCCGGCCTTCAGGAAGCGGGATCCGATGCGTTTATCATAGCTCATGCCAAGGGCTACATCCTCAATGTTTGCACCAACAAGTTCACAAAGGTTTGCCAGGTCATTCATGTAGGAGATCTTGAGTGCCAGGAAGTCGTTGGAAGCATACTTGGTCATCTCCGCACTTCTGCGGCTCACTGCCACGATGGGGAGATTGAAGGGAGCATACAACTCTCTGAGGATTGTCTCAGAGTGCTTGTCCTCGATCCCGATCACAATACGCTGGGCATGCATCATGTCATGCACTGCCGTTCCCTGTGCAAGGAATTCCGGGTTGGAAGCAACCTCAATGCGAACTGGATGTACCAAGGAGTCCTTGATGAACTGCTCGACCTTGTCGTTGGTACCGACGGGAACTGTCGATTTGACCACAACCAGACAGTCACGCTCAACACTCTCGGCAATTTGCCGGGCAACTGAGGCCACATAGCTGAGGTTAGCCGACCCATCAGGAAGCTCAGGGGTACCTACCCCGATAAAGATGACATCAGGATCACGATAGGCACTCTGGTAGTCAGTGGTAAAAGAGAGGAGGCCCTTTTGGAGTCCTTCCTGGAGAAACTCCTCCAAATCGGTCTCATAGATGGGGCTGATTCCCTTGTTCAGCATCGCAACTTTCTGTTCGTCGATATCAACACAGGTGACCTGATGCCCTACATGGGCAAAGCAGACACCTGCAACCAACCCTACATATCCAGTCCCCGCAATCGTCAGACGCATAGGTTCTTCCTCCAAACTTCCTTGTAATGGTAAGAGCTGCATTGCGCATCTCGGTATAGTATAGTAACAGAATCTGGAGGGAAAAGACATGGAAACGTACAAAACAGCGACAGTTCAGTTCCAGCATACACCTGGCAATAAAGAGGTTAATCTGGAAATCATTGCTGCTTATGTTGATGAAGCCGGTAAAGATGGTGTGAAACTCATCGTATTCCCAGAGATGTGCATCACCGGCTACTGGCATGTAAGAAAACTAAGCAGAGAAGAGATTCAAGTCCTCTCAGAACCGGTTCCTGATGGGCCTTCCACCCGGAAACTTGTGGATCTGGCGACCAAATACAAGATGACCATCGGCGCAGGACTCATTGAATTGGCAGAGAATGGATTGCTGTACAACACCTATGTGGTAGCGCTCAGTGATGGCTCAGTCCACAAGCATAGGAAACTCCATACATTCATCAGCGCCCATATGGAAAGTGGTGACTCCTACACCGTGTTCGATACCCCAGAGGGAGTAACGCTAGGAGTACTCATTTGCTACGACAACAACATCATTGAGAATGCTCGTATGACTTCCCTCCTAGGAGCAGAAGTCTTGCTTGCCCCACACCAGAGCGGGGGATGCAACTCCGCAAGCCCGAAGGGAATGAAGACGATAGACCCACAGCTCTGGGAAGAGCGAGAGACCAGAACTGATGAGCTCTTGGCAGAATTCCAAGGTCCCAAGGGACGGGGGTGGTTGATGCGATGGCTCCCCTCCCGTGCTCATGACAACGGTATGTTCCTGCTCTTCAGCAACGGGGTGGGAAGGGACGATGATGAGGTGAGGACCGGGAATGCCATGATCCTGGACCCGTATGGAGAGGTCTTGGCTGAATCGAAAGCAATTGGCAATGACATGGTAAGAGCAGAACTCGACCTTTCTCTCATACCTACCAGCAATGGCAGGAGATGGATGAAGGCAAGAAGACCTGAGCTCTACTCCCTCATTGCCCAAAGGACAGGAGAAGAGGAAGAGACACGGAAGGTGCGTTTCAGGTACGAGTAGAGAGTCCAGCCAATACCCCATTACGGTTTATATACGCAAGACTGGCAAGCAAGGATTTTCGTAGCATAGAACCCTGCTCGGCAGAAAGCCCGATGAGAGAGAAGAACTGTTGCGGATCAGACTCAATCACTCGGATTGCAGCAAGCAGCTCGTTTTTCTGGCTATCATCAATCATTGAAGGATCAACAGTTTCTAGGAAGTGAATCCAGAAGGCCAATGCCAGGGCCATTGAACCGAGAGGAAGCTGGTTCTTCAAGGAAAACAAGAGTGCTGGGATCAGGGAACAGGTGAATTTCTTCGACCCATCCTGGGCAAGACGCAAGAGCGTATCCTTGATTGAGGGATTCTGGAAACGTGCAATCAACTGATCCTTGTATGCCTCTTGATCAAATCCCTCAATGGAGGGGACACTCTTTCCCACCTCATTCATATACCACTCACGGATGAACATCCTGATATGTTCATCACTCATTGCCTCATCAACCCGTGTATAACCCAACAAGTATGCCGGGTATGCCAAGGCAGAGTGACTGCCGTTGAGCAAACGGATTTTCATTATCTCATAGGACTCCACCTCATCGGTGATGATTACTCCGGCTTTACTGAAATCAGGTAGTCCCTCCAATCCATTGGGCTCAATCACCCACTGCAGAAAGTCTTCACTAACTACACTCCACGCATCCTCATACCCATAGGTTTCAGCAATATGGGCTGTGTCCGCTTCTGTGGTATTGGGAGTAATTCTATCAACCATGGAAAGGGGGAATGAGACTGACTGCTCAAGGAAGGGAATCATCTCTGGAAAAACACGTTGGCAATACTGGAGGAGGCATATACGCAATACTGCCCCGTTGGATGGCATGTTGTCGCAAGAAGCAATAGTGAGTGGGTCTTTGCGTGTACGTAATGCTAATGCAAGATATCCTATGGCGCTTTGTGGCGAGGTCGGATGAGCTAGGTCATGCATAATGGCGGGATGATTCCAGTCCAGAGTGTTGTTTCCTACATCATAGCAATACCCTTTCTCTGTGATCGTGAGGGTTACCAGCTTGGTCTCTTCCCGTGCAATGAGTTCAGCCACCCGCTCTGGATACTTCCACCCCTCAGTGTAGCCAAGGATGCAACCGATGATATATGCCTCTTCTCTTCCTTGTGGGTCTTTGCTGCACAAGGTATAGAGATAGTCCTGCTTTTCTGCTCTTTCCTTGGTTGTGGTAGAGAGCAGGTCCACTTCCTCAATACCCCAGTTGGTGTTTCCCTGCTGCAGGAGGGTATGGAGGTAGTAACAGAAGTGGGAACGGTGAAAGTGGCCCAGTCCAATATGAACGATTGCCGGTTGAAGCAACGATCTATCATACAGAGGAATATGTAACTTATTAGCCAACTTCTTATAGGTTGCATTTGATAATTGCATCATCATGAATACTCCTTCGGTATCTACCATTGAAAGTTTATCACAGCAGGGATTGGAATTCACTTATCACTCTTACTGCAATATGCATCAGAACTACCTGTTTTGCTCTAATTGCAGTATATGTCATTACCTATGTCTTTAAGAGCTAAAAATAACACCTTCAGCATCTATACCTGTATAGTTGATAAGATAAAGTTTATATGTGTGAATTGACGGATGAACTGACTCCCGTATACTACAGGAGGCCTTGGAAAAATCTTGAAGTTTTCACACATTTTAAGGATGGTGTATGACTATATCTGAACAATTGGGACATCTTATCCAAAATGCTAAACTCATGATGATTAACTGTAGAGTTGATTACAGACAAAGCATGAACAGCATAGGCCGAAAACTGGACTTCTACGTCGTATCCTATATGAAGGAGGGTTCCTCAACCTTGGTTATCGACGGGAAACGGTATGAAGCCCACGCCGGAGATGTCTTGATCATTCCCCCTAACACGATGCATGACCATATAAAAGAGACAAATGAGACGACGTGTTTCATGTGGTGGCACTTCAATTACAAGATCTGCAATACCATGGATGTGCTCAGTCTATATGATCTTCCCATACTCTTTCATATCGAGGATGACAGCCAGTTCCAGTCGGTTTTCAGTGAGTATCTGATCTACAAGGACCGCGGTAGCACACTCAGTGATTATATCCTTGCAGAAGCCAAGGCTATCGAATTGGTGGGGGTGCTGCTTACCACCGTCCTTTGCAATGCAGAAACCAAGCTCTATAAGACGATAAACAATCCCTTTGTTCTCATGCTTGGGGATATCGTGGAAAACCCGGTTGCCTACTCGAGCCTTGGTGCATTGAGTGAGAAGTATCATTTGCACCAGACATATATCAGCAACCAATTCAAGAAACTCTTCAAAATCTCTCCTGTCAGGTTAGCACAACAGGTGAGCATCAACAGAGCCCAGTTGATGCTCAGCTATGATCATCGCATGCCAATATATGAAATTGCACAAACATTGGGATACGAGGAACCTGGCAACTTCACCCGATTTTTCAAAGCTAAGACTGGTATGTCCCCGCAAGATTATCGTGCATTCTCGATGAATAATTATCAGGCATTACCCCTGCCAAACTTCTTCCGCTGGGGATCTGGCTGGGTTAAGCAACCATAAAAAAGGATTGAATCACGTTACAAAGGGCAGAGGTATCTTTGCCCATGAAACAAAAGGAGGACATCGTATGAGTACAAAGAGACGAATACTCATGATTATGCTGATCACCATGGTAGGCCTCGGCTTGCTCTTTGCTCAAGGAGCAAAGGACGGGGAAGCTGAACAAAGGGAGCTGGTGCTATGGGATCTTCATACAGAAGGTTCAGGGGCAGCTATGGTGGATTCCATCATTGCGGCATATGAAGCAGAAAACCCCAATGTAAAAGTCACCCACTCCGCCTTCAAGGTCGATGATTTGAGAAACATCATCAAACCAGCGATCAACAGCGGTAAAGGACCGGACATCTTCAGTTATGATGCCGGAGCAGGTTATCTGGGTGTTCTTGCAAGCTCAGGACTCGCTTATGACCTTACCGATCATGCCAAGGCAAATGGTTGGTATGAGAAATTCTTCGATTGGGGACTTGAGAAATCGACCTTTGGTGGCCGACTCTATGGAGTGACCAACCAGCTCGAGATCCTTGGATTCTTCTATAACAAGGAAATCTTTGCAAAGGTAGGGGTCACACCACCGAAGAGCTATGAGGAATTCCTGGCTGTCGCCAAGAAGATAAAGGACGCTGGATATCTTCCCATCATCCTGCCAGACATGGACCAGTGGCCTGGTTTCCACTATGAGTCAATCTGGTTGAACAGCTTTGCCGGCCCGGAGTTGGTCAAGAAAGCCATCAGTACTGAAATCTCCTGGGAGCAAGAGGCGTTTGCTGAAGGACTGGATGCATTCCATGATCTGGTTGCCTCCGGACTCACCAGTGAGAAACCACTCGGTCTTTCCTACCAGGATGGAATCAACTCATTCTATGCCGGTGGTGGGGCGATGATACCGACCGGGACATGGATTCTCGGAGGGGCAGTTGAGCACATGGGAGAAAAAGCTGGTTTCTTCTACCTCCCTGCAGCTAAGCCTGGTATCCTGAGCAGTCCTCCTGGAGGTTTTGGTGAGGCAATTGTTGTCAATGCAAAGAGCAAGCAAACAGAGCTTGCAATCGACTTCATTGAATTCATGTTCAGCGAATCACAGGTTAAGACCATCTACGAGGTAGGCGGCTTTATCCCAACGGTCAACAATGTCGATATCTCCAAGCTGCAATTGCCAGCACTGTTCAAGGATATCATTGCAGAAATTGATGCAGCCGAGACGCTTGGAGAGAATATCGATGTATTGATGCCTCCAAAGGTAAACGAGGTAACATCGAACTATATCCAGGAACTGATTGCAGGCAAAAAGACCGGTATGCAGGCTCTATCTGAGAAACAGAAGGCATTGCTTGAGGACATTGCTGCGGGAAATTTCAATATAGACTAAGTATCAGACAGACAGCGTGGCAGGAATATATTCTGCCACGCATCTTACTTCAGCAAATCTTCTGTGAGGTATTTTTGTGAATAACAAGACATACACAAAGGTGAAAAACTGGATCGGGAATGCGGCATTTACCATTCCAGCCCTGGTTGTTTACATCGCCTTTGTCACCATCCCCATTGTGGGGACATTGCAAATCAGCCTGGTCAAATGGAACGGGGCTTCCCCTACCAAGGAATTTGTCGGTTTGGCAAATTATGTACGGGTGTTCAATGATCCCACATTCTACCTGGCTCTGAAAAACAATATCATCTGGATTCTCTTTACCATCTTCATCCCCGTATTCCTGGGCCTGATTCTTGCCATCATGATCAGTCAATCCTTCATCAAGGCAAAGACCTTCTTCCGCCTGACGTACTTCATGCCGCAGATTGTCTCTCTGGTTGCTGTAGCCATCGTCTGGGGTTGGATGTACAACCCTGATTTTGGCATTGTCGGAAGAGTATTGGATTTTATTGGTATTCCCAATGCCATGGATATCGATTTCCTAGGTGATGAAAATCTGGTCATCTGGTCATTGGTAGTAGCTGGAAGCTGGACTTGCTTTGGTTTCAATATGGTTGTCTTCCTGGCAGCCTTACAAGGAATAGATTCCACCTATCTGGAAGTAGCTACTCTGGAAGGGGCCAATGCCGTACAACGCATGCGGTATGTAACAGTTCCTTTGATCAAGAGTACCGTTACACTTCTGGTACTCAATTCACTCATCGGTTCATTCAAGGTCTTTGACTTGATTTATATCATGACCAAAGGCGGCCCATATCGCAGCAGTGAAGTCATTGCAACCTATATGTTCAATGCCGCATTCAACATGAACGAGTATGGCTATGCCTCTGCATTGGCCATGGTGCTTGCTGCCTTGGTTGCGTTCAGCTCCTGGGTCTATATGAAACGGGCAGAGAAGGAGTAACCATGCAAAGTATAAAACGCTTAAAAC
>JAIMZO010000013.1 GCA_020054965.1 Spirochaeta sp.
GATGATGTCATTGCCAAGGCATTGGAGCGCTTGCCGGAGAGAAGACGAGATGTTATTCTGCTTTCCTACTTCCTTGAGTTCTCCGACCGAGAAATCGGGTATAAGCCTTAGGCTCGCCCAAGCTCAATAAGCGCTTTCTGTTTAGCTTTTTTCAGTGTCTCTACCAACTCATTGAGCTTCCCGGGTGAACATTTTCCACAGTAGATATGAAAGTCGATGTCAGAGGCTGGGACGTTCTTTGCCATCTGGAGCAAGAGAGGTTTTTCCAGGATTCTTACTGCCGGGACATTATATTTTTTTGCAAGACCATCGCGAGCAAGGAAGAAGTGCTTAAGAAAAACCTTCTCATCTTTTGACAGGTACTTCCAGGAAGAGAACTTGGTCCAGCCTGGTTTGTCAGGACCTTTGCTCTTTCCCACCACCTGCATTTGCTCGGCTACTTTTGCCTCTAAACCCTTCTCCGCAACCGATGCAATGAGAAACTCTTTCAATGCAAATAGATGTTCTACATCACTCAATGCATACTGGATCTGTTCTGGCCTCAAAGGACGTTTGAGCCAATTGGTCATCTGGTTCTTTTTCTTGTTTGACATCGGCTGTTTAGGAATTTCTGGAAGATACCGTTCTACCAATCCACTGAGATTTCCCATATAGCCCAGGACCATGGCAGGAACCCTGATATCATACACATTTTCCATAATAATTCCATACTGCTTTCTTACCAGAGCGGAATCACTGGCACAGTCGAACATCACTTTCTCCAGTGAGGTATCTTCCAAAAACTCCTGCAAGGATTCCTTGGAAATAGTGAAAGGGTCTACCATGTAATATGAATTTCCATCAAAAAGTTGGATGAGACAAAGATGCTCCCCATAGATATGGAGATTAAACTCCCCTTCAAAATCCATGGCAACCGATACAATGCCACGTTCTCTCCATGAGGTACGTAGCTCCGCTAAGGCAGAATCAGAATCAACGATGGTATAATTAAGCATAGGGTGAAAGCATACCAAATACTGAGAGAATAGAGAACCTATTCATACCACTTGCAGCGAAAATGTTTGACAGATGTATAATTACTTTCCTTGTTACTCGTAAAAGTATATTTATATCTAATTTGTAATATAAATTGTATATATTTTTCTTGATTATGCAATTTAATATTCTTTTTGTAATTTTATTTTGAACTAATAACGTTATGAAATTGATTTTTTTGAAATTCTTTCGCTATTTTTGAGAAACCCCTTAACACGATAAAATAATATCGATATCTTATAGACAAACAGATTCACCTAAGGAGTCATCAATTATGAGCGTTATGAGTTTTTCCATTCCCAGAACCATCTACTATGGAGAAGGTTCCCTTGATAAACTTGCCCAGCTTCAGGGCAAGAAAGCAGCTATCGTGACAGGCGGCAGTTCAATGAAGCGTTTCGGCTTCCTGGACCAGGCTGAATCCCTCCTGAAGAAAGCAGGCATCGATTCCATCCTGATCGACGGTGTTGAACCGAACCCATCCGTGGAAACAGTACAAAAGGGCGCCAAGGCAATGCTTGACTTCTCCCCTGATTGGATTGTCGCGATCGGAGGCGGATCAGCACTTGATGCGGCAAAAGTCATGTGGTGCTTCTATGAACATCCTGAGCTTGCCTTCGAGGATATCATCCAGCCGGGAAGCATGCCCTCCCTTCGAAACAAGGCAAAATTCATTGCAATCCCCTCAACCAGTGGAACAGCAAGTGAGATCACTGCGTTCTCGGTTATCACCGATACAAAGAAGCACATCAAGTATCCGATCGTTGCTGCCGACATGGTCCCAGATATTGCCATCCTCGACCCATCACTGCCCATGACCATGCCGAAGCACATCACAGCCAATACCGGCATGGATGTAATGTGCCATGCAGCAGAGGCTGTAGTCTCTACCGCAGCAACCGCATTTACCGATCCTTATGCCATCCAGGCTATCAAGATGGTCCTTGAACATCTTCCAGTCGCTTACCACGAACCGAAGAACCTGAAAGCCAGAGAGGCAATGCACGAGGCATCAGCCTTGGCAGGCATGGCCTTCACCAATGCATCCCTTGGCTTGGTTCACTCCATGGCTCACAAGATTGGTGGGGAATTTGGGGTAACCCACGGATTGGCAAATGCCATTCTTCTCCCCTATGTAATTGCCTACAACAGGAAGTTCACTGACAAGTACGCATATGCTGAGAAGATACTCGGTGTTGCTGACCTTGCACAGGCAATCAAGGAGATGAACCAAAAGATGGATATCCCTTCCTGCTTCAGGGATTGCAGTGAGGTTGACTTCAACGAGGAGAAGTTCAAGGAAGTCTTGCAGAGAATGAGCCAAAATGCGTTTGCAGATCCCTGCACCTTGACCAATCCAGGCACTCCTACTGCAGCTGATGTACAGATGCTGTATGAAGCGGCCTATTATGGAACAGAAGTCAAATAGGACGTTCTTTGTAGGACATACACTGAGAGCCACCGCAAGGTGGCTCTCTCCTTACGCTGCTTATGCAATTTCCTTTGGGAGGAAGATGTTGAGCAGGATGCCGATCAGGGTGGCAAGTGCAACTCCAGCCAGGGTGAACTCCAGGTTCTCTCCCATGGCAAAGGAAAGCATACCGCCACCGATTCCGATTACCAGTATCACACTGCTGATCGTCAGATTGCGCTTGTCTTCATAGTTGACACCAGCATCGACCAGGGTACGCAAACCGCTTGAGGCGATGGTACCGAAGAGCAACATGGAGATACCACCAAGTACTGGGTTGGGGATCGTCTGGATCAATGCGCCAAACTTCGGGAAGAACGAAAGGAAAATTGCCACAACAGCTGCACCACCGGTTACATACACACTGTACACACGAGTGAGCGCAAGCACCCCGATATTCTCACCATAGGTTGTGTTGGGCGGCCCTCCCCACAAGGATGCCCAAAGTGTTGCTATTCCATCACCGGCGATGGTCCTGTGCAAACCTGGATCCTTGTAGAAATCCTTTCCTACCACCTTGCTGATCGTAAGTGTATCGCCAAGGTGTTCACAGATGGTTGCAAGGGAGACCATGATAAAGGTGATCGCTGCAACAATATTGAACTTTGGCAAGGTGAAGGTGGGAAGACCGAACCAGGCAGCTTCCTTGATTGCTGCAAAATCGATCAAGGCATACTGGGGAAAAATCAGGCCGATGGCCAGGGCAAAGAAGTAACCACCAAACAACCCGATCAGAATAGGAATGATACTGAAGAACCCCTTGCCAAATATATTCGCAACAATGGTCAAGGAGAGGGTAACGGTCGCGATCAACAAGAAATAGAGACTGTATTCACCACTTCCGTCATACATTGCCATGCCCATGGCAGTAGGTGCCAAGTTCAAACCAATGACCACGATGACTGATCCGATGACTACAGGAGGGAGAGCCTTGTTCAGCCAGTTGTGTCCACTTCTCTTGATGATGAAAGCCACCAGCATATAAAAGAGGCCGGAGACCACTGCTCCACCCATTGCATAGGGAACCCCATAGGCACTGCTGATTGCAACCAGGGCCGGGATGAATGCAAACGAGGAACCAAGGAACGCTGGGACCTTTGCCCCGGTGATCAGGATGTAGATCAGTGTACCGGTACCTGCGGTAAAGAGGGCAGTACTCGGACTGAGACCGGTAAGGATCGGGACGAGAATGGTCGCACCGAACATTGCGAAGACATGCTGGACACTCAGGGGAATCCATTGTCCCATCGGTGGTTTGTCGGCCGGACCATACTTCATGGCGTTGGATGGTTGATTTGCCATCAGAAAGCTCCTTGGGTCTGCACACAGAAAACGCACTATGGGTGTTGTTTACAGACTGAGGGGATGATGACTTGCAGGAAGTCTCTCCATCCTATCGAGAAAACGGAAAGTTTGGGAAGTGTAAATCTGTATGATTATGCAAAATATCTTGGAAATCAACACCGAAGTACAACATTATGCCTTATCTCCTGAACAAAGGAAGCAATGCACCGTATAGGAACAGCAGTGGGGATGCAAGCAATACAGCAATTATCCCTACCACCAAAAGCAAGGGGTTGGAGAGCATCCGGTCATACCAAACGGGCAATTCAGCACATGTATTTCTTTCTCGTTTCATGGGTCATCCTCTCTTTCTGTGAACAGGATACCCTACACTATGTGACATCTGATGTCACACTACAGTTTTTTTGCGGCTTCCCACATCTGTGCAACAGACTGCTTGTAGCGAAGAACAAACTCCTCGGGAGCGATAGGACGTGCATCGGGTCCATACGAGAGAAGTGTTGAGAGGATCTCCTGAAGGTTGGACACAGGAAGGATGACCTCTAGGGCTTCCTTGTCCTCCTCTTGTACCATTCGTTGCTTCTGCTCTGGATGCCAATTCTGGGTGCTCAGTGTATGGATGGCCCATCCATACACGCGGAAGGTGACATAGGTAACCTCATTACCCATAAATATCCCATACCCAGAGTTAATGAAGTCATCGAGCTCTTCGTCAGAGAACCTACTCTTCATACGGTCTCCCCTTATCTGGGCAAGCTGTTCGATCCTGGAGAGATGAAAAGTCCTGAGTTGTCTGTGCTGCATATCAAAGGCAAGCAAGTACCACCTTCCACTATAGTTGACCAACCGCAGGGGTTCGATATGCCTATGAGAGTGAACTCCCAGTGCATTGCGATAATGCATGCTCATTCGCTCTTCACTCTTCATCGCTGAACAAATCTTGTTGAAAACCTCATAGTCAGGCCAGTCCTGTACTGGGGTAATGAAGATGATCTTATCGCTCAGGGAGCGGTAGTGTTTCTCAACTCCGCTATCAATGCCTTCACTGATCATCTCCGTCAGGTCAGACATGATACCTTGGGATTGGGCCAGACTCTTCACGATGGCGTTGAGCACCAACATACGCTCATTCGAGTTGGAGAAAAGGGTATAAGGAGTCTGGTAATGATACCAGTTCCTGGAACGGTCAAATGCAATGGGAGCTCCAAGATGCTCACGCAAGTAGGTGATGTCCCTCAATACTTGCCTCCGTGAGATGGAGAACTCTTGTTCAATGAGGGAGGTCTTCACGCCTCCATTCTCCTCAATACTCCGGTTGATGAATACGATTCGTTCGAGCTGGCTCATGTGGCCAGTATACTATAAAAAGGCTCTTCCCGGGGGAAGAGCCAATTTGAAACAATGCTATATCTTCTGCTTACTGGGCAGCTTTCAATTTTGCCTCGAGTTGGTCGAGGAAAGAGGAAAGTTCCTTTGGCAGATGATCACCAAACTTCGGGTAGTGATTGGTACGGACGTCTTCGACTTCCCTGAGCCAACCATCTACATCGACAGAGAGAAGCTCTCTCATATCTTCTTCGCTTACGCCTTCAGGAAGGTCGATTGCATCAGCTGTAGGCATGATACCGATCGGGGTATCAACTGACTTCGCAGTACCGTCACAGGCTTCGAAGACCCACTTCAGGACGCGGCTGTTTTCACCAAAACCGGGCCAGAGCCACTTGCCGTCTTCGGTCTTTCGGAACCAGTTGACGTAGAAGATCTTGGGAAGCTTGCTCTCGTCCGTTGCAGCCTTACCAACGTTGATCCAGTGCTGGAAGTAATCTCCCATGTTGTATCCACAGAAGGGAAGCATTGCAAACGGATCACGGCGGATGGTACCGACCTTGAGGTCGAGGGCCGCTGCAGTGATCTCAGACCCAACGATGGAGCCGAGGAATACGCCGTGGTTCCAGTCGTAGCTCTGGTGAACAAGAGGAACGGTATGGGCTCTTCTTCCACCAAAGAGGATTGCACTGATGGGCACACCCTTCGGGTCTTCCCATTCACTTGCAATACTTGGGCACTGGGCTGCAGGGGCGGTGAAGCGGGCATTGGGATGTGCAGCAGGCTTCTGCTCCTTGTTTCCCTTGTCCTGGACCCACTCATTACCATGCCAGTCGATCAACTTGCCAGGAGCATCATAGCCTATACCTTCCCACCATACATCGTTATCCTCTGTGAGTGCACAGTTGGTGAAGATACTGTTCTTGGATGCACTGACCATTGCGTTATAGTTGGACTCATTGGAAGTTCCTGGAGCAACACCGAAGAATCCAGCTTCTGGATTGATCGCATACAGCTGTCCATCGGAACCATACTTCATCCAAGCGATGTCATCACCAACGGTCTCTACCTTCCAACCTGGGATGGTCGGAACAAGCATTGCGAGGTTGGTCTTTCCACATGCGGAGGGGAATGCACCAGCGACAAACTTGCTCTTGCCTTCAGGGCTGGTTATCTTGAGGATGAGCATATGCTCTGCAAGCCAACCTTCGTCATGAGCCAAGACTGAGGCAATGCGCAGTGCAAGACACTTCTTGCCAAGCAGTGCGTTCCCGCCATAACCTGAGCCGTAGGACCAGATCTCGCGGGTTTCTGGGAAGTGGGAGATGTACTTCTGCTCAATGGGAGCACATGGCCACTGGCCATTGTCACTCTCACCTTCTGCAAGCGGCTTGCCTACAGAGTGGTAGCAAGGTACATACTCACCATCGGTTCCGAGCACCTCAAGGACCTTCTCACCGACACGGGTCATGATCATCATATTGATGACAACATAGGCACTGTCAGTAAGCTCAACACCAATCTTTGCAATCGGGGAGCCAACAGGACCCATGGAGAAAGGAATAACATAAAGGGTGCGTCCCTTCATGCAACCGCGGTAAAGACCGGTCATGGTCTCTTTCAAGGCAACTGGGTCAATCCAGTTGTTGGTCGGCCCTGCTGCTTCCTTGTTCTGTGCTGCGATGTAGGTTCTGTTCTCAACGCGAGCAACATCAGAAGGGTCTGAGTTGTAAGCAATACTACCAGGCTTCTTCTCAGGATTCAAGGGTACGCAATAGCCACCAGCAATCTGCTGTGCAACCAATTCGTCGTACTGGGCGGCACTACCATCGGCAATGACGATTTCTTCAGGGGTCGTGAGTTCTGCAAAATCCAGAATCCACTGCTTGAGCCCAGAATGCGTAAGATCTGCGACGTTCATGGACTACTCCTTCATAATAGGGATGCACAATTCACTACAATTAGAGGAAATGTGTTTTTCCTATCTTACTGATTTTTCAATCTTTAGCAATATAATGGGCTATAATTTTTGTAATATTTCTTGTTTTTTTAAAACAGAGTCCCATGGAACCGCGAATTGAAGCTCAGATAGAGTTCAGGGGGAACATCCTCGGGAATATCAAGCAGGTAATCCGAGATTTTTCGGATCCGTTCCTTCAAGCTGTCCTTCTTGTTCGCTTGAGCTTCCTTCAATGCTTCCAGACTTTCCAGGATGATCTGCTGGCTGTTTCTCACTTCCTGGATTGCCATCTTGAACCGCTGGCTCAGGTCAAGAATGATCTGCTTTGTGGCTTCAGGGTGTGATGCAATAAATGCAGGGAAACTCTCCTGGGAAATCTCAACCAGCTGGCAATCGCTGAGGGCTACAGCTGTGGCATTGCGTGGTTCCTGTTCGAACAACCCCATCTCTCCCAAACTGGAATTGGGCTTGGATATCTCGAAGAGCTGGAATTGCTGGGGTGTATGGTAGTTCAGGTACAACCCGACAGTACCACTTTTCAGAAGAAACATGGTGGAACAAGGCGAACCCTGTTCATAGATGATGGTTCCCTTCTGAACTTCGAATACCGGGTGTTTGTCATCGTGTGTATCACTCATGGGCGACCTCCTCATCTACCAACAAGTATACTATTACCTGTGACAACAGTACAAGGGAAGCTTGCAACCTGCAATTTCTGTGATAGACTTTCTGCTATGGAAGCAAAAGGGGTGCCTAAGAAGGAAAAGTTTGCCTATGGGTTCGGCTGCTTTGGCCAGAACATGCTCTACAATCTTATGGCAAACTTTCTGCTGTTCTTTTATACAGACATTTTTGGTCTCCTGCCTGCAGCAGCAGGGATGATTCTTCTGCTTGCCAGGATGTGGGATGCAATCAACGATCCTCTGATGGGAATGATTGCTGACCGCACACGTTCTCGTTGGGGGAAATTCCGTCCCTATCTCTTGTTCACCCCGATTCTCTTCGTACCTTTTGCGGTGGCTGCCTTCAGTACCCCTGACTTCTCCCCAGGAGGAAAAATCGCATGGGCAGCGTTTACGTATATCAGCTTCGGCATGATTTACACGGCCAGTGATGTTCCCTTTTGGGCAATGAGCAGCACCATAAGCGAAGACACCAAGGAAAGAAGCAGCATAGTTGTCTACCCTCGTTTCATGGCGACCGTTGCCATTGCCTTGGCAACCTTGGCTACCCAGCCATTGATTCTTCTTTTCTCGGTGGAAGGGAAACCGGAACGTGGCTACCAGATGACAAGCCTGACATATGCGCTGCTGACCGTCATATGCTTTCTCATCGCCTTCCTGTTTGTGAAGGAGCGTGTCTATACCGACGGACAGGAAAAACCCAGATTTTCCGAAATCCCCAAGGTCTTTCTGGACAACAAGCCACTGTTGCTTGTTATTCTGAGTGGACTGTTCACCGGTATCGCGCAGACAGGGAAACTCTCCATGCTGATCTACTATGCAAAATACAACCTCCAGAATGAATTGCTCTATACCCTGCTTGCAGGGATCAACATCCCATTCATCCTTATCGGGATTGCAACCGTCCCCTACCTGACAAATAAGGTCGGCAAGAAGCGTGCGTGTGTTATCTATTATGCCATCTTTGCTGCAGGCAGTCTGGGATTCTTTCTTACCGGCTGGGACAACTTCTTTGTACTGTTGTTCTTCAACTGCATCAGTTCGATCGGGATGGCAAGCCCCCAGGTAATCCAGACTGCCATGATTGCTGACACCATCGAGTACGGTGAACTGAAAAGCGGGAAACGCAATGAAGGCACAATCTTCAGCAGTCAGACATTCCTTGCAAAGCTTACCGCAGCTGTCACTTCGATCATCATAGCCTCCACCCTCTCCTTGGTTGGTTATATTCCCAATATGGCGCAGAGCAGCTCAACCCTTTGGGGAATCCATAGCCTTACCACCCTACTCCCATTCCTCGCCAGCATCTTCGGTATTATCCCAATCCTCTTCTATCCGCTGAGTGAGGAGAAGCATCACCAGATTGTCGAAGAGCTCCACCGACGTCGAATGGCTTCAGATTGACAGAGAAGGGGCACACCACTACCCTTAGGACCATGACAGAACTCGCACTTCCTGCAGGATCCCTGCAAGCAGCACTGACGGCCTTCAAAGAAGGGGCAGATGCTGTATATCTCGGGCTGAAAAGTTTTTCCGCTCGTGCAAACGCCACCAATTTTACCTTCGAGGACTTGGCAAAGCTTCGCCAAGTTGCGCTTGCTGAAGGGAAAAAAATCTATGTTACCGTAAATACGCTCATTGAAGAATCAGAGTTGGATGAGGCATACAAGACACTCAAGCATATTGACTTCATCGGTTGTGACGGCATCATCGTCCAGGACCTCGGTCTGATCAACCTTGTGAAAACCTATGCCCCTAGCCTCTCTCTCCATGCAAGTACCCAGCTGGCTGTACATACCATCTCCGGGGTACAAGAACTGGTTCGCCTTGGGTTCGAACGAGTGGTGCTTGCCAGGGAACTGACGTTCCAGGAGGTCAAGCGAATTCGTGAAGCGTGTAAGGATGTGGAACTGAAGGTATTCATCCACGGCGCCCTCTGCTATAGCTTCTCGGGACTCTGCACAGCCAGCGAACAACTATGTGGCAGAAGTGCAAACAGGGGTAGCTGTGCCCAGATATGCAGGAACTACTTCACTGTTGAACATGACAGTGCTGTGCCGAGTTCGCTTTCCCCCATCCCACAAGGAGTCAAGGATGGTTGGTTCTTCTCCATGAGTGACATGAAAGCGGGCCCTGTTGCAAAAGAACTGGAAAAGCTGGGCATCGAAAGCCTCAAGGTGGAAGGAAGGATGAAAAGCCCTGCCTATACCGGTTTGGCGGCACGTTACTACCGTGCGGTCCTTGATGGGGATGAGAGCGCAGAAGAGCTGGAAGAGGCCCTCTCAGTGGTCTTCTCCCGTCGACAAACCTCTGGTTGGTTGGCCTCCTATGGACGAGAGAAACAAGACTTCACCATCAGGAGAGCCCCTACCCTCGGGAGTACAAGCTACCCGGGTCATCGTGGCATCAAGGCTGCAAGGATCACGCTGGTCAAGAGTGATTCAGTGATGGTTTCCTTGCTCACCGATGTAGCACTCCGGGATGGTTTGATGTACTTCATCCGAAGCCAGAGGCAACCGATCGATACCATCAAATTTGGTATCAACTCCCTGATAGACCAATGGGGCAGAAGCATTACCGAAGCCTATGAGGGGGAGTCTGTGGCAATACCACTGCCAGCCAATGCTCCCCGTCCACACACCGGTGAATTCTTCTACCTGATCAGCCGACATGACCAGAATCCTGCCCTGATCAGTGAGGCACTTCCTCTCAGCAAGCATCCACTAGCCATGACATTCACCCTGGAGGATGGATCGTTGTCGATCCAATGTCCCTATGGGGAAGCAACATACGAAATTCCCACAAGCGAGGCTCGAAAACCCCAGGAGACAGAGGCAAATATTGTCTCCATTTTCAGCCAAAGTGATACATCTTTTCTCACCCTTGGCTCGATCAACCTCGTGAATAAAACACAGCTCCCGCTTGAGCAGATATTCCTACCGCTCTCAGTTCTGAAGACGATCAGGCGTGACTGGTATGATCTTCTTGACCGTACGCTGGCCCAGGAACTTACCAAGCGTCTAATTCGTAAGCCCATTGCCGAGAAACTGGAAATGAGAACACTTCCTCCCCGTTCCCTGCTGCTCACTGAACAGAAAATCCCTTACCTCGATCTGAAGACGCTCTCACATGCACAGCAGCCACTTGCTTCCTTGCTCTTCCACCATGAGGATCACTATTATGTACCCTTAAGTCCGGTCATGTTCGATGAGGACGCATTCTTCACTGATTTGGATAACGTTGTTGCCAGAATGAAGGAAGAGAATCTTCTGGATTCAGTCTCCTTTGGATTGAACAACTTGGGTCAGATTGCATATTTCAGGGACCATCAATTGCCTTGCTTCTTTGATATCTACCTATACCTGGCAAACAGCGAGGCGGCAAACCTAGCCCTCACGTTTGGATTGAAAATGGAGGGTGGCTATCTTTGGATGGAAAGAAAAGAGACAGATCCAGAGTACTGGCCATTCATTCCCACTGTAGTGGATGATGCATTCAGTCCGCCGCTGTTCATCAGTCGATCATGTTTCCGTCATGACTCACTTCGGTTAAGCTGCGAGGGATGTCCTCATAGGGGATCATGGTATGTGAAGGGTGACAACCAACGGTACCGGGTTATCGTAGAGGATTGCATCACTACCGTTGTGAATGCTTAGCATTCGTTTTCCATTGCCTCTTGGAAAGGGGAGAAAAGAGGAAAGGCAAGCTTGCCTTGTCTGTCCATCTCTTTCAGCTCATCGTAGGAAACCCAACGGTAGGCAGTAGTCTCTCCTTTCTGCAGGTGAATGGAATCGGGATCAAGCATTTTTCTCACCAGAAAGATATCGACAAATGAAGCTACCTTGAGCACGGTTCCCAAATAAGTAATTTCTTCAGGGGAAACCTCAATGCCGGTCTCTTCCCGTAGCTCCCTCAGCGCAGCATCCAAACTGGTCTCCCCTCTCATTACCGATCCTGCCGTATTCTCCCAATGCCCGGGAAACAGTTCCTTCTCTTCAGAACGTAGGGTTATGAGTATTTTCCCATCCTGATTCACGGTCCACACTGAAACCACAACATGATACTCACCTTCACCTAGGGGGAGCCCTCTCTGGTGAGTCCTTCCCAATGGCTTTCTTGCATGGTCATAGAGATCCCAATATTCCTTCATGATGTCTCCTTATGTTGCATAGTAGGAACTCTTCAAGGTTTCCGCAAGTAAAGGGAAAGAGCAGGGCTCCCTATTCTCAGCAGAGAACGGGAGCCCTTGGAATGCATGATGGGCTGTTTAAATAAGGCCGAACTTCTTCACAAAGGCTTCAGCATTCTGGATTGAACCACCAGCTGCACCCTTTACGATGTTGTTGACCATCAAGAGGAATCCGATTTTTCCATTCTTCTTCTTCAAGCGACCGGTGTACACCACCATTCCACTGGGATTCCCCCAGAAAGCATACTTGGGCTGCGGGAAGGTGGGATCCGCACCATATTCAACAGGCTGTGCTGCGGTGGAAGGAAGGTCTGGCACATTCTTGAAATCTGCCCAATCCTTGATGATGTCCTCAACCTCAACATCCTGCTCCAGATCCAACCAGACAGCTTCAAGGTGTCCAAACATGACCGGTACCCGAACGGTGAAGCAGTATACCTCTGGATCAATGGTAAGGATCTTCTTGATCTCTTTCTCGATCTTCTCTTCCTCTCCCCTGATGAAGGGAATACAGTTATCGGTGATATCGAAGGAAGAGAGACCTGGATAGCCTGCTCCACTGACGCTCTGGTAGCTGTGCAACATGATATTCTTGATACCATATTTGCGTAGCGGTGCCAGCGCCATTGCCAACCCAGTGGTGACGCAGTTGGCATTGGTCACCACAAAACCCTTTTCGGGATATCCTTGCGCCTGTACAAGTTCAAGCTGTTCCATATTGGTTTCCGGGATAAGAATGGGAACATTGGGATCATAACGCATGGAAGCCGCATTCGAGAACACGAAGAATCCATTATCTCGAAGCTGTGGTTCAGCTTCACGGGCAACCTCAGCGGGAAGGGCGGAAAACACAATCTGCACCCCTTCTTCCTGCATTGCTTCAATGTTGAATTCCTTTACTTCCACGTCCCTGATTTTCTTGGGCATTTCAAATGGCATGACCCAGTGCACTGTGGAAGCATATTTCAAGCCGACACGAGAAGCTGATGCTGTTGCATACGTGAGCTCAAACCAAGGATGATCTGCTAGCATCCACATAAAAACCTGTCCAACTGCACCTGTGGCACCCATTACGGCAACTTTAATTTTCTTCTCCATCGAGGGATCTCCTAACCGGATTGGTATCCGTTTTCTTCACTAATGTATCAGTACGGTACTGATTTTTCAGAGTTTATGCAATAGTTTAGTAACAATTATTTGATTATTTTAACAAAATGTTATTATATTAACACAAAGTTCAAGATAGTGAACCCTTTTTTGTGTTTGCATAGTACTGGTACTATTTATGTATGTACAGAGCAAGACCCTCTATCTGAGAGCAGCAACCTTTTGTACTGGAACACTAAAGGCTATACCGCTTCCCCTTTCCTGCAAGAAAGGAAGCTTGGATACTGCTTCCAGTACCGAATCTCGTTCTGTATGATGCAAGAGGATCATGAGCATTTCTTTCTCGGGGACC
The DNA here is from genome assembly GCA_020054965.1 of Spirochaeta sp. The sequence continues at coordinate 13,429 of JAIMZO010000013.1, forward strand.
AAGGATGCTGAGAAAAAGGCGATATCATCGGCGGTTGCAGTGCCTCTTCCTTCAAAGATTGTTCCTCCTTTAGCCCCTGCCTTACGGGCTGCTGCCATAATGTCGTCAGCAAAGCCACTGGCACAAATAATGTATACCAAATCCCATGTATTGGATTTCACTATTGGGTGGTCTTCTTCCCTGCTGGCAGGAACAGCAGCAAGCAAGCCCCTGGTATGGGGAAAATTTGATAGAGCATTCCACACAGTGGGTTCAACCCCATCATCAACCAAGGTAAGAAGCACTTCCTTGTCAGAATCACCTAGGCCCAGGAGGCATAGCAATGAACTTGAGGCGGTACCACGTCCCCTGAGAATGGTACCCCCACTGCTCCCTGACTCTTTTGCAAGTTGCATGAGTGAATCCGCTTTTCCTGCTCCTACGATAGCCAACAACAAGCTACTCATTACGCTTTTCCTCCTTTTTCCAGCTTGGCTTGTTTTCGTTTGTAGAGCAAGCCTAAAAGCTGGACTATCACAACCGGTGTCATGGAGACAAAAATGATAATCCCGAATGCATCACTGACAGGATTTCCCCCCACTGAGGTAGAGGCCCCTATGGCGAAACTGAGAATGAACGTAGAAGCCAAAGGCCCCGAGCTGACGCTCCCACTATCGAACGAAAGTCCAACAAAAAGGTCAGGGACCCGGAATGAGAGCAGCACGGCAAGGCCATAAACCGGAACCAGGAAGTACCAGATGGGAAGACTGTGTATGATACGGAACATGGCCATCAGACCGCTCCCCCCTACTCCGATTGAGAGGGCTGCGAGCATTACTGGCTTTCTCAGATGACCTTGGGTTATCTCCTGTACCTGATCGATCAGAACGGCTACCGATGGCTCACTGAGTACTGTAACCGCACCAATAACAAGCCCAAACACCAGCAGTAGGCTCTCATTGAGCTTTCCAAGCTGATAACCGATCTGATAACCGACCGGGATAAAACCACCATTCACCCCAACAAAAAACAGGATAAGGCCAAGACTGGCATACACCAAACCAAACGCCATACGAATCAACTGCCTGACTGGCATTCTCACCAGGAATATCTGGTAGAGGATGCATAACACCACCAGTGGAAACAAGGAGGAAAGTACCTGTTGTGTACTTGGTGCAAAGAGCGAGAGGAATGGCTGTATCTGCGGCACTGATGAAGTACTCTGCACTGCTGTATTGCCATCTCCACTGAAGAGGGAAAGCACCAACATGGCCATGGTAGGGCCGATAAGGGCCAAGGAAACGTAGCCGAAGTTGTCTGCATCCGTTTGGCTTTTCTGTACGTGAGCAATACCGACCCCAAGTGCCATGATAAAGGGAACAGCAAGGGGACCTGTTGCAGCTCCACCGCTGTCAAAGGCAATACCCAGGAATTCAGGTTTGCTGAATATTCCCAGTACAAGCAGCAGAAGATAGCTGATTGCATAGATCCACTTCAGCCCGACATGCAGGATCACACGGACCATGGCAATCATCAGGAAAAGGCCAACACCGAGAGCTATGGATAGAAGCATGGAGAGAGGAGAAATGGAGGGAGCTACCAGCGAGACTTGCTCGAGCAACACACTGATATTCGGTTCAGCAAAGATGATTGCCATACCTACCAGTAGGGCAGTTATCAACAACAGGGAGAGCCGCTTCTTTCTCGTTACCGCCGAACCTATTCGCTCTCCAATCGGAATAAGACCAATATCAGTGCCAAGCAAGAATAGGGAAAGGCCGAGAATAATAAGCACCCCGCCGATGAGAAAGGAAGAGAGCATCCCTTCACTCAATGGAGTCACAAAGAAATGGAGCAACGTTACCAGCAAGAGGACAGGGAGAATGGAAAGCCCCACTTCCTTCACCTTTTTAACCGCCTCCATATGCAAATCCTCTTGTATTTTTCATTTATTTAACTAGTTTTATAATAAGATTTTATACCCTTTTACGCAGAAAAGGTCAACGCTCAATCCAGCCCTTGAGAAAATTTGCTGGACATACTTGACTTATTACGGGTCAATTCGTATGATACTTTTTGTTATTGTCTTGGGGGTGTAGCTCAGTTGGCTAGAGCGTTTGAATGGCATTCAAAAGGTCAGGGGTTCAATTCCCCTTACCTCCACTAAAGAAGTCGTTGCGAAAGCAACGGCTTTTTTGCATATGGACATGCA
>JAIMZO010000014.1 GCA_020054965.1 Spirochaeta sp.
CCGCTCGACTTGCATGCTTAAAACGCGCCGCCAGCGTTCGTTCTGAGCCAGGATCAAACTCTCCGTTATAGCATTTCCGGGCCCGAGGGCCCGGCTTACTTACTTATAAGTTTTCCCTGTAATTCTCGCACGAACGTAGCTTTTCAACTATCGTTCTCATTTCTTGTGAATTGACTGGGAAGCCCTAAAGCTTCCTAACCCGCTTGATCAACGGCCGTAAACGGCAATCATCTCGCGGTATATCTTCTCTTCTCTTCTCTCATATGTCTGTCAAAAATCTGCTCGCTTACGACTTAACGTCGTTTAGCGTGCTCCGATAACATAGCAAAAGACCTCTTACAGTGTCAAGCGTTCCATTCAAAGATTTTTCACAAAACTTACTGCCGCTTGGCAAGCAGAGCATCAACGATCTCGGCAAAGCCTTCTCCACCTTCATTTTCAGCGACAAATGTCGGTAAAAACTGCATCGTTTCAGCTCGTTTTTTTATATTCCCAACGCCAAAACTCACGGGAAAACGGGAAAACATCACCTGATCATTAGGGGCATCCCCGCAGTAACAACCGGTATCAAGCATTTCCTGCTCATTGAGACCAAGCACCTGGGTAAAAAAAGCTCTTGAGCCTTCGTATTTATCAAAAGAACCAAACCAAGCATTCACATGTATCGAACTGACGGCTGTACCAGCCCCCATGTCCCTACAGATCTCGACAATTTTCGCAATCCCATCTTCCGATAGAAACGGGGGTTCGCTACCATGATCAAAAGCCACGTCGAATAGTCGTGCGAATTGATCGCTGGACACCTTTGCTCCATCGACAGAGGAAAGCACCCGCTGGATCATCGCCTGTACGCGTTCCCGATACCCTTCCTGCACAATTGAAGGATGTACAAAATGGCGAATCGCGCCGTTCTCACGATAGAGGCAGACAGCCCCACTTTCGCTCAACACAGCCTCCACCGGCCATTGGCGGAGATACGTATCTCCCCAACCAGCTGAACCACCAGTTACACAGATGGTCCGGATTCCCTCTTCCTCAAGTCGATACAAAGCCTCCAAGGCAGCCGGACGCAATTTCCCATTGGTAGTGATGGTGTCATCAACATCGGTCAGCAGGAATCTTATCTTTCTTGCTATCGTTTGTGAGAGGTTTTCTAAAGGTTGCATACTCAGCGGCTCAGAGAAGAGAGGCTGCCATCACGGATAATAGCCTTGATATAGGTAAGGAAGGACATCACAGCAGCCAATGCCGCCAATACAAAAACACCTGTGACTACAGGACCCATCTTCTGGACCAAGGAGGAGTCACCAACCCAGTTACCCAACGCAATGTAGAGGATGCCTAAAGCACCACTTATCGCATACAGTACTGCCTTGCTCTTCCCCCAGATATTTGCGGCGACCGGCTTTCCTTTTCCCATCATCAACATCCTGACAAACAGAATGGAGAATTCACGCCACATAATCAGGATAAAGGTCCAAAGAGGCATGATGCCTGCTCCAGAGAGGCAGACAAAGTACGTCAGCCTACTGAACGTGTCAGCAAAGGGGTCCATCACCTTACCTAGGTCCGTCACTAAATTCTTGCTTCTTGCTATCTGGCCATCCAGGAGATCGGTCAGCTCAGTCAGAGCCCAAAGGACAAGCGTAAGTATGGATGCAGCATCCTGGAAGGAAGGTCCGAACCATGAGCCAAGATGAAATGCAATGAAGAACAACGGTGCCATAATCAGCCGTGACACAGTAAGCTTATTCGGAATATTCATACGGACCTCTCATTAGCCGAACAAGCGGCTGAATTTATCTTCAAGGTAGCTTGTGAACAAACTCGCGTCAAGACCTCTGTTGGTTACCTTCTCCAGCGTCTCAAGGCCGGTATTGACCGCCCCTCGTTCATAGATTGAAGTTTTTAGATAATCACTGATGGCCATCAGATCTCCACTTTGCAATAAGGAAGAAACAGGCAGATCTTCTTTCACTTTCTCCCAAATCTGCGCTCCATAAAGATTTCCCAGGACATAGGTTGGGAAATACCCGAAATCACCACTACTCCAATGGACATCCTGCAGCACCCCTTCCTTGATTGAGGCAGGAGTGAAACCCAAGAGAGAACGGTGCTCAGCATTCCACGCTTCGGGAACCTCGTCAATGGAGACTTCCCCATTGATAATCATCTGTTCCAGCTGAAAACGAAGCATCACATGCAGGCTATAGCTGACCTCATCAGCATTAACCCTGATCGGTGTTCTCTCCACTTTGTTGATTGCACGGACAAACTGATCCAGGGAAACCCCTGCAGTCTGTGCAGGAAATAGTTCCTTGAACCGGGGATAGTAGTACTGCCAGAACTCAGGGCTCTTTGCAATCATGTTTTCCCAAAGCCTGCTCTGCGATTCATGCATTCCAAGAGAAGCCCCAGAAGCCAAGCTGGTCCCCTTCAGGATTGAACTCGAGGCACCCATCTCATACAGAGCATGACCACCCTCATGAACTGTGGAACTGAAACTATCCATGACCGAAGGATCACTGTAGCGGGTGGTGATTCGGATATCATCAGAACCGATTGTAGTGGTAAATGGATGCACTGCGACGGCGCAACTCCCCCTCTGGAAGTCAAATTGCATTGCCTTCAACACCTCATTCGCAAATATCTGTTGCTGTTCAATTGGGTATGAACCATAGAGAAATCCAGCATCCACGGTCTTTGAGGCAAGCCGGTCCACCAGCGAGATCAAAGGAGCCTTAATCTCAGTAAAAAGCCTGGCGACCTGGTCGGTCCTCATCCCCTCCTCAAACTCCTGGAGCAATCCATCATAGAGACACCCTCCCTCCTGTTTGAGCAATGCAGCTTTTTCTCGAACCAATGCAACCATGGAAGCTAGATCACCAGAGAAGAGCGACCAGGTACCTGCCTGACGGGCTGCAACCCAACTGTTATGTGCTCTTGCCCCTTGTTCAGATATGGAACGCACCAAGGAAGCAGGGAGCTTCTTCATCTTCTCGTACTCTCGTCTCCTGATTTTGATCAGCCCACGTTCCACATCCGATGCATCATGCATGCCCTCAAGATGTGCCAACACATCCCCCATTTCTGAGGAACTTGCCATGTCGTGCCGAAGATGGGCAAGATAACCCAGTTGTTCCGACCGCTCTTCCAATCCCAAGGGGGAGAGTGAAATTTCCTGGTCCCAGGATAGCGTTGCCTCCATATGATCTATCAATACAATCTGGTGATCGAGTTCGACCAAACGGTTATATGCTTCTCTTTGTGTCATGGATACCTCCACCTGAAATCGAGAGCCGGATAACTCCGGCTCTCTGTGTTACATGCTCTTCTGTACTACAGCTGTTCCTTGTTTTCAACCTTCTCTCTCACCATATCGATGAAAGCTTGGGTTGCAAGGCCGTTCTCCTGCTTACCGCTTCTCAGGCGTACAGAAACCTGGTCATTCTCCATCTCGCGCTCGCCAATGATCACCATGTACGGTATCTTCAGCTTCTGTGCGTTTCGGATTTTCGCATTCATCCTGTCATCCCCAAGGTCAGCAGAAACACGGAAACCTTCGCTTCGGAGTCTCTTCTCCAAACTCTTTGCATAGTCAAAGAAGGCTTCGCCTACAGGGATGACCTTGATCTGTTCAGGAGCAAGCCAGGGCGGGAAGGCCCCGGCATAGTGCTCGATAAGCACCCCGAAGAACCGCTCAATGGAACCAAGGAGAGCTCGATGGATCATGTACGGGCGCTTCTCAACACCATCCTTGTCCACAAAGGTCATGTCAAACCGTTCAGGTTCATTAAAATCGAACTGAACTGTGGAAAGCTGCCACTCGCGTCCGATTGCATCCTTGATCTTCAGATCAATCTTCGGACCATAGAACGCGCCACCTCCCTCATCAATCTCGTACGCCAACCCTTCTGTCTCTATGGCTTTCCTGAGAGCCTCAGTTGCATCAGCCCAGCGCTGAGGGTCTCCGACAGCCTTCTCAGGCATCGTGGAAAGGTATGCATTGATCTCCATAAAACCAAAGGATTGCAACATATGCAACGAGAACCTGAGTACCTCCAGGATCTCGTCGTTCATCTGGTCTGGGGTGACAAACAGGTGTGCATCATCCTGGGTGAATCCACGTACACGCATGAGCCCATGCATTGCACCGGCCTTTTCATAGCGATACACGGTACCCAGCTCTGCCCATCTGAAAGGCAGATCACGATAGGAGTGCTTACTGTTCTTGTAAATCATGATATGGAACGGACAGTTCATCGGTTTCACATAGTAATCACTCTTGTCCATCTCCATGGGAGGGTACATCCCTTCCTTGTAGAAACCGAGGTGACCACTGGTCTCCCAAAGCCAGGAACGTCCAAGATGGGGGGTATATACCATCTCATACCCATTGGCATAGTGCTCCTTGCGCCAGAAATCCTCAATCGCCTGCCTGATACGGGCGCCCATTGGATGCCAGTAGACAAGACCTGGGCCTGCTTCCTCATGCAAGCTGAACAGATCAAGTTCCTTACCGAGCTTGCGGTGGTCCCGTTTCTCAACATCCTCAAGATGTTGCAGATAGAGACGCAGCTCCTTGGCATTTGACCAAGCCGTACCATAGATACGGGTCAGCATGGGATTGGTTTCCTTGCCTCTCCAATAAGCACCGGCGATGCTCATCAATTTAAAAGCATCACCCTTAAGCTCCTTGGTGGAATCCACATGGGGACCACGACAGAGATCGGTGAAACCACCTTGGGTGTAAAGGCTTACTTCCTCATCCTCGGGGATAGCCTCAAGCAATTCCAACTTGTATTTCTGTCCTGCAAAGCGCTGCTTTGCTTCATCCCGACTGACCACCGTCCTTACAAACGGCTTATCTTCCTTGATGATTGCGCGCATACGCTCTGAAATCTCATCAAGGTCCTCAGTGACCAGCTGCCTGGGCAAGTCAAAATCATAATAGAATCCATTATCGATCGCAGGACCGATAGCGATCTGTGCATCAGGGAACATCTCGAGCACTGCCTCGGCCATCACATGTGCCATTGAATGCCGTATCCTGGAGAGTTTCTCTCCTGCTTCTACCGTTGCCATACTATCTCCTCACTTCTCATCATTACCAAAAAAAAGCCTTCATGCCCTCAACCCTACCGGGTGGCATGTTCCACTCCCGGCAAGGACGAAGACATGAAAGCTCTCATGTTCCGCGGTTCCACCTTGCTTCCCTTCCCGGTTTTCTCTCCAGGAAAGACTCTCATTGCACCTGTCTCGCCAGGTATGCGGCACAGCCTACTAGCAAACACGTTCGACCTGCAGCTCAAAAGGGGTTTTCATCGGGCGCTATCCAGACCTCTCTCAACCAAGGAAGTCCTCTCTGTGGATCCGCTGCCGGCTACTCGTCTTTCTCATCGCCTTGTACTATAGAATGCTCACATCGAAGCAATTAGTCAAGTCCAAAGAGCCCCAGAAATGATCTTCGCAACACGCTCCAACAGAAGTTGGTCATCTTCAGAGAAACGACCTCTCTGGGCACTATCGATATCCAAGACACCAACCACATCACCACTACTGCTGACCAAGGGAACCACCAATTCACTCATGGAAGCACTGTCACAGGCAATATGGCCTGGGAAGGTGTGTACATCGTCCACCCTTACACTCTCCTTCGTACGCGCAGCCAATCCACATACTCCACGATCCAGGCTGATATCAGTACAGGCAACTTTTCCTTGGAATGGACCGAGAACCAGGCCTTGACGATCTTCTCTCATCAGATAGAACCCTACCCAGTTGATATTCTCCAGCTGCTGGTTAAGCAATGCGGAAACATTACAGAGATGACAATATCGTCTTTCCGTACTCCCATCCCACCCGTCAGTTATTGCAGTAAGTTGTTCAAGGAATGAACTGTCTGTAGATACATGCATACGATTACTCCTTGGGCTTCAGTATGGCACGCATCGCTTCTACGGGGCTAGAGGCTTTATTGCCACCCCTGAGCCGTATTGCAACCGAAGGCTTTGCTACCACTCCTGGTCCGTTGATACACCCCCCTTCACAACACATGACCTCGACCAAGTCGGCACCCACCGGCCTTCTCTCCCAGGTTTTCATCACACGGACCATTTTCCTGTCTATCCCGTTTACCTGGAACAGCGATATCTCATCCCCTACAGCAGAGCGCTTGCTCACACAGGAAGCAACACCACCGGAGAGGGCAAATTCCCTGCAATCCTCAAAGAGGGAGACATCTTCAAGATCAGTGGCATCCATCTCACGCACATCAATTCCCTTTGCAACAAATAAAGAGGCCAGTTCACTGAAGGTCAATACTCCATCAATAGTGCCAAGTGATGCAGCCTCATCCTTTTTCGCAAGGCAGGGACCGATAAAGACCACACTCGTTTCCTCACACCTCTCCTTGGCAAGAGCTGCCGCATATGCCATTGGAGACAGTGCAGAGGAACGACGGCTTCCAAGGAAGGGAAGATGCTTATCCACCAGGTTCATATATGCTGGACAACAGCTCGTGGTCATAAATCCTGTTCCTTCCTTCTTCCTGGTTGCCAGCTCATCAGCCTCATGCAAGCATGTCTCATGGGCCCCTTCACTGACCTCAATCACCGATCTGAATCCAGTGGCAAGCAGCGCATGTTTGATTTGGGCAAGTGTCCCTGGAAACTGTCCTTCGATCGCCGGGGCAATGATTGCCGTCATGTGGTCTTTGTTCTTGAGTTTTTTTGCTACTGTCATAATTGATGAACGCTCCACAATAGCCCCAAAGGGGCAGCTCATTGCACACTTTCCACAGCTGATACATCTATCCCAATCAATTTCCACATAGCCATATTCATTCTTCTTCACTGCATCGACCGGACATGCCTGCTCACAAGGTACAGGAATATGCACAACTGCATGGAAGGGGCATACCTCCATGCACTTTCCACAACGGATACACCTGCTCTCATCAATATGGGCCTTGCCACCAGAGAAAGTGATACAGTCCTTTGGGCAATTGGCAAGGCAGGGACGCGCAAAGCATCCACGGCAGGCATCACTGATCATGTACCGGTCGGGAGGACAGGAAGAGCAGGCAGTACTGATTGTCGTCAACAGGGGGGACAGGGGCTTGTCTTCCTCCATGATTTCCCTCACATAGGAGGAGAGGCTCTTCATCTCATCATCTTCCCTCTCTATATCAAAACCCAGGAACGCCATAATGCGGTAGCGGACCATTGCCCGCTCCTTGTAGATGCAACACCTGGTAGGGATACGTTGCTTTGGAATGAGTTGTATAGGAATCCTGTCCACATTCTGGGTCAACGTATCCTGGAAGAATTGCTTGAGCACCTCAGTGTGTACCTGTCTCTTGATCGTCGTATATTGGTTATTCAATTCAAGCATGGACAGCCTCCAGCAATGCCTTGCATAGCTTCTCCTGCGTCATCTCACCAAAAACCTTTCCATCAATCTCTACATAGGGAGGCCTTACCGCCATTGATTCATCCTTGCACCCACCGATGCATGAGATGCCTTGGATGTCACACCCAGCCAGTACAACAGGATCCAAAAAGTCCTGGTAAAGCAATAGATCGGCCCCACCTTGTACAAAACATGCAGTCCCCACACAAATCCTGACAATCACCTTCTCTTTCTTTCCCATGGCCATATCTCCTACATATACTCCAACGAAGTCTCTTTCAGATAATTGTCTTCCAATGCCCGTTGCAACCTTCCAATCAAGGTCCTGCGTATCCCGATCTCCACAGGGATACTGGGATCCTGGTGAGCTTCATTGATTTTCGTCCCAACAATAAAGTGTACCTGATCACTCTCTTGCATCACCTGTATGAACTTCCTCACTGCATCGTTGGGTAGCGTATATGCTGGTTTTTTCTGCTCCAGTGCAGTGGCTACCTTACTCAGGGTCAACATCCCCTCCGTCACCAGATCCAGCCCTTCCATCATGGAACAGGGAGGTACTTGTGGTGACCAACAGCTCATATCCACCTTCAGTTGCCGATTCATGATCCTGCTGACAATCTGTGCGGTAGTACCCCCACTGACGATCCGCTTTCCCTCGAATCCCTGGATTTTCTCAACCAGTAAGGGATCCTGTTCGTGCTTGAACGGAGGACCTGTCACCACCAGTGTCCTCCTGGGTTTTCTCACATATACAACCATGCAGGTAATGTCGTCCTTTGCATTCAGACGATCCAACTGGTGGGCATGCGCTACAACTTCCCTTGCAAGGTCGTGGCTGGAAATATCCGGGTTCCTTCCAATCACCTGCCGGGCAAATGCCCTAACTCCCTCAAGGCGCCACCCCAAGGGAAGGGACTTTCCCATCCCCGCCTGGGTAACCCCATCGCTGAAGATCAAGAGACGGCTTCCAACCGAGAGCTTGAGGTGAGAGTGTCCCAGCACCTCCTGCTTGAACGCACCATCCCTCCTGAGATCAATCTTCTCACGTTCCCACTGTACAGGAGTGCTTCCCTGGAACATAAGTGCTGAAGGATTGTCATACTCAACAAGGTTCACCAGTACTTCATCCGTATTGCATCTTCTCAGATCTGCAATGGTAAACGTAGCGTAGCTGATCTTCCTCTCCTTGCACACAGGAAGTGTATTCATGATGATTTTTGCCGAACGCGTCAGATCCATGGGACTGAAGCTGAGCTTATGGGCCATACGTGCAGTAAGGCTTGCCAATACATTTGCCTTTACCCCACTGCCAAGACCATCACTGAGTGTACAGACAATCTGGGCCGATGCATCCTGTCTGGAAAGAAGGAACACATCTCCCCCAATTTTCTGACCGTGCTTGTAGATTTGTGCATAATCCACATCGATGAATACGTCGTTCATGACCCTTCCTGCATATAGCCATCCCGTTCCCCGCTCGGGGGAACCTTGAAGGCATCGATAAGGCTATTGAGCATGATCTCAGTCTCTGCTGCATTCTCCCCAAGCAAGGATGCAATCTGTTGAACGGTCTCCAAGCTTCTCTGGATAACATCCTCAGCTTTCTTCACCACGGTTTCACGACGCACGGTCGGGGTGGTGATGTCTTCGAACAAAGCCCCCACCAGATGCTGCTTCTCAACAGAGAAGAACGTCACCTTGAGAAACATATCCTTGTAATGGAGACGGTACTGCTGCACCGAGGGAGCGGTGAACTGGCTGTTAAACTTCTCGTAAAACGGGACAAAACGCTTAACAGGCAATCCAAAGACCAGGTTCAACTGGGATGGCTCCAAAGGAAAATCAAGATCTCCGAACAGTTTGAGGAAGTTGCTGTTGCAGTCGGCAATCTGGAGTTGGTCATCCACAATGACCACCCCCACTGGGATGGTCCTGAGCAGTACATCCATCTTGCTTTGGGCTTCCTTCCTCATCTTGGTTACACACATCTCCATCTCAGCCATCCCATCAAGATAGGCAATGGCCATCTCCCGGCAGCTGTTGTAACCACACCCGCCACAATTCAACTCATCAGAGACATCCCTTTTTCCCAGCAGCTTGAGTGCTTGGTCAATTTCTTCTTCACTATGAAGAGAAACAAAACTCGATACAGGCCTCTCTACCACAGCAGTATGTTTCTCAATCAGGGAATAACCGTGTTCAAGGAGCTTTGCAACAAAGGCTGTATCTCCATCAAATACAGGGCCTTGATCGGTGATCCGACTACGGGTATAGCGTGAGCTCAGGCTCTTCTTCCTGGCGGAGGAACGCCCCTGGTTGCTCACCGGCCCATTGATGCAACCACCTTCGCAGGCGAGGAGTTCAAGAAATGCTGTATTCCCGCCTTCCTTTTCCATACCCGACAAAGTCCCTATTACCTGACTCATGCCACTGACGGCAACAGCATGGGTCTGGAAGGGATCACTCCCCCACTTCAATGAGGCTATCAGCCCACCCTCTACCGGGTAGAGCGTCGACTTACCGGCACGACAGGGCACCAAGGATGGTACAATGGAAGGGTCAAGGGATACCTCCCTCTCAATCTGTTCCAAGTCAATATGCTCAGCAAGGAGCCACGCATTGAGTTCCTCATAGGTCAAGGCAAAGTCCGGATAGCCTGGACTCTGGTCAGCCTCCACCTTTTTAGCGATACAAGGACCGATGAACACCACTCCGATCTCTTCTCCATAGAGCGCTCGCAAATAGGCACTATGGCACTGCAACGGGGAGGGCACCTTGCTGAGTTGGTCCACCAATGTGGGATAGTACTTTTTTACCGTCTGGACCACCGTTGGGCAGGCTGTGGAAATCCATGGGCAGTTTCCATCGTGGGATTCTGCATACATCTCAATTGCCTGGTTTACCAGATGGGCCCCGATGGCTGTCTCACTTACCCCACTAAAGCCCAGACGGGTCAGGGCAACCACCAAGCTCTCACTGCTGAAGGAGAATTCTGCTGCACTGGAAGGGGCCAGAGAACAGAAAATCTTTCTTCCGCTCTGGACAAACTGGCGAACCCTTGCCAAATCACCACGTATTTTTTTGGCGTGGGATGGACAGATATCAACACAGTGTCCGCAATAGATACATCGGTCCTTTACCACTACTGCTGAGCCATCCTTTACCTGGATAGCTTTTACAGGACAGCCGCGAACACACTTGTAACAGTCACGACACTCGGTCGACTCTGTATAAATAGGGTGGATCATTGCATCCCTTCCCACTCTTTCAGTTCATGCACAACCAACTGAACCACCTCATCAGCTGGAAGCCCTTGGTAGGTGGTATCGCCAATACGAATATTCGGACCTTTGGAACAATCTCCCATGCATAAGTGCCCTATCAAATCCACATAATCTGCAGATCCAGACTCCTGAAGATAAGACTCCAAGGCTGCAAGTGTCTGAGAATTACCCCGAGCAAAGCAAGAGCTTCCCATGCATAGCTCCACGACCAATTTCTTCATCAGCGACCTCATTATCTAATCTCTTGCTGCCATGGTAGCGAAGAAACAACCCGAGAGTCAACGAATATTTGTTCAATTGGTTTTTATTATTGGAGTATTACGGTTATATAATCACATATTTTAAATATTAATACTTTATAATATTCTTTTATTCACATTAATAAAGGGTATCCTTACGATACCCCTCTTATCTGTACACCAGAAATTACCAATCATCCATTTCGCTACTTAGATCCTTCTTGCTCATCTTTTGCCGTACCTTGGCAGAGAGAACCGCGAAGCTTGTAGCCAGATCGGTACGCTGAACCACCACATGCTCGGGAAGTTTCAAATCCTTGGGTGCAAAATTCCAGATGGCCAGCAACCCACACTCCATGAGCAGCTCAGCTGTCTCTTGGGCTTGGTCGGCGGGAACAGCAAGAACCCCGATATTCACATGGTGCCGATCGATGTACTCCTTGAGCTTGCTCAAAGAAAAGACTGGGACATCCCCAAGCCAAGTATCCCACTTATTGGGGTCAACATCGAATGCTGCCACGATCTTGAGCCCATAGCTCTCAAATCCCTCATAACGAGCAAGAGCGGAGCCCAGATGTCCGGCACCTACTACGATTGCATCGGTAGCATTGTCCCACCCTAAGGTATGGATGATCGCCTCAATGAGCTTGACAACTGCAAAGCCCACCTTGGGTTTTCCCTCAATCCCGGTGCAGGAAATGTCCTTACGAACTTGGATTGGTTTCAATCCAAGCTCTTCGGCCAAGGTAGTAGCGCTGACCATCTCCATTCCTTGCTCCCGATACCCCTGCAAAAGCCTCAGGTAGGAGGGAAGCCTCTTGATGGTGGGAATTGGTATTCCCCGATAACCTGTTTCCATGTATCACTCCTGTTGCAACCTATCGATTACGCGTTGGATCACCAGAGAAGGGGTTGAAGCCCCTGCTGTTATACCCAGTATATCATAACTGCGCATATCGTCGGTAATTTCTGTTTCATTCTCTATATGCCAGGCCATCTTTCCCTTATCCCGTACCAATTGGTAGAGCGCCCTGGTGTTTGCACTCTCCTTCCCACCTATCACCACCACTGCATCACATGCCTCAGTCAGCTCAAGGGTCGCCTGCCGACGATTGATGGAACTGGGACAGACCTCATTGGCAAAAAGCATCGTACATCCATGCTGCTCCCATGCCCTCAGGGCTTCTTGAATGGTATTCCATACTCCCTGGTCAAACGTTGTCTGCACAAACACCACATAGGATTTGCCTGGTTCCGGGGCGCCAACCTCCTCAGGGCTGGAAATCAGCGTGGTATCACAGAGCTTTCCTTCGGAATGGACCCCTCGCATGGCAAGCGTCTCCGGATGACCAGGGTGTCCAACAATCAAGATGGTATGCGTTGGTGCATATGCAGAAATCCTTGCAAGGTTATGCTTCACCACAGGGCATGTTGCATCGACCAAGTCAAATCCGGCTTCCTCAAAAGAAGAACGCACCCTTTCGGGCACTCCATGTGCACGCACTACAATCAATCCGGGTTCATGCCCCTCTGCTTCTGTGATAACCTGCATCCCCTGATCAGCGAAAAAGGCACACGTGTCATCATTATGAATGAGCTTGCCCAAGGAATATACAGGCTTGCGGGCGTCTTTTGCATCCTGCAATGCAGAAGTAGCGAGGTCCAATACCCTGGAAACCCCTTTACAATGACCCATGGTTCTGGAAAGTATCAGTTTCATACACCCCCATTATGACAAGAACGCTGCCACAAGATAAGCCTGCGGCAGCGTAAAACTTGCATGAAGAAACAGGTTACTCTGCTTTCTTCGCTTTTTTCTTTGCTTGAGCGTTGCTGATCCAGTAGAGCATCGCAGGCGCAAGCAGGTTGGATGAGTAGGTTCCAAAGAGGATGCCAAAGCCCATCTTCAATGCAAAGAGCTGGATGTCACCGGAAGCAAAGATTGCGAGCGGGATGATAGCAATCAAGGTGGTGACTGCACTCATCACCGTTCTGCTCAATGACTGCGTAACACTGTGGTCGATATTTACACTCAACGAAACATTTGGTGCCAATGCCACATTTTCACGGATACGATCGAAGATAACGATCGTATTGTTCAGTGAGTAACCAATAATGGTCAGCAGCGCAGCAATAGTGATACCAGAGAACTCAAAGCGGAAGAAGGTAATTATCGTAAGCATCATCAAGATATCATGCACAAGTGCAATCAAGGATGATACTGCATACGCAAAACGGAACCTGACCCAGATATAGAGGAGGATCAAGGCCATTGCAACCACGATGGCGAGAATGGAACTGGAGAGCAATGTTGCACTGAACTTCGGTCCAATGTAATCACTCTGGAGAACCACAACATTGCCGGCACCGAATGCAGCATTCAATGCATTTTTCACTTCGGTTTCCATGGAATCCTGAGTTGCACCTTCCTTGATGCCGAGACGGACCTGGAATGTCTGACTTCCATCCACCCCAACAGTCTGTACACGTACATTGCCCAGTGAATCCAAGGCAGAACGCACATCCTCAATGGTTGCATTTCCACTGCTTTGGAAGTTCAGCTTGGTAGGTTCAGCAGAAAGAGTTGCAGGAAATCCATACCCACTGAGGAGCTGATCTGTTTCCAATGACCCATCAACAACTGCCACATTGATGTTCGGTACGGCACCAAGTGCTGTTGCAAGCTCCTGTGCAGTTGGATATTCGGAAGCACTGAAGTTGATACTGGAAACCCCTTCATCACCGCGAACTTCAAGAGTAAGGCCGGAACCAGAGATAGCAAGGACTGCATCCTTGTTTCCAGTATAGGTAACTTCCAATCCAATGGGAGCTATCTGAATTCTCTGGCTCAATCCACTTTCAAAATCAACACCCAGGTTAAAACCGCCCAACACAGCGAAGGAGATACCTCCGGCGAGCATGAGGACTACAGCCAAAGCCCAGGCGTACCAGCGAAGCTTGATAACAGGAATATCTTTCTTAAGCATTTAGTTTTTCCTCCAGCTGATGTGTAGCTTCTTGCCCCCACGTTGGGCGACGGTCGCATCAAAGATAAGATGCGAAACAAACAACGCAGTAAATACCGAGCTCACAATGCCGATAGCAAGGGTATTCGCAAAGCCCTTGACCGCACTGCTTCCAAGCTGGGAGAGTACCAGAGCTGCAATGATTGTGGTTATGTTTGCATCCATGACAGTCCAGAATGCTTTATCAAATCCTGCCTTGATCGCAGCAGCATCACTCTTGCCCAATCTCCGTTCTTCCTTGATACGCTCAAAGATGATGACATTGGTATCAACAGCCATACCCAAGGTAAGGATAAGACCGGCAACACTGGTCAAGGTCAACGTGAAATTGAAGGCTGAGAGAACGCTGATCATGAAGAACAAGTTAAGCAACAATGCGAGGTCGGCCACAAGACCACTGACGTGGTAGTAGGCGAACATCAGAATAATCACCAGAGCAAGTCCAACAGCAATGGCCTTCAACCCAGCCGATACAGCATCTTCTCCAAGGGTAGCACCAACAGCCTGCTGGCTGCTGACGACCAGCTCGATGGGAAGCGCAGCGGTACGCAGAACAATAGCAAGGTCAGCAGCCTCCTCAGCATCGAAACCGGAAATCTGAACGTTGCTCCTGATCCCTTCATTGATGGTGGCCATGGCCTTAACCTTGCCGTCCATCACAACTGCCATGGTATCCCCGACGTGGGTAGATGTGAGCTTGTAGAAGATATCGCCACCAAGGCTGTCCAACTGGAAGTTGACCACTGGTCGACCGGTGATCCCATCGGTTGCCGTGGTTGCACTTTCAAGATGGATCCCATCAAGGCCGATTTCATCCTCTAACACTACATAGCTCTCCAGCTCATCGATCCCATACGCGTCACTGACATAATAACCAGCAGCAATCTTACCAGCCGGCAGGAAGTCAGGTTGTTTCAGTGCACCAGTATCGGTATAGACCTCA
>JAIMZO010000015.1 GCA_020054965.1 Spirochaeta sp.
GAAAGAGGATGCAAGCAGAACCGTGGTATTGACAGGTGCCATGATTCCCTACTCCCTGGAAAATTCTGATGCAGTATTCAATCTAGGTTGTGCTCTTACCGCTGTCCAGCTTCTTCCACCCGGGGTATACATCACCATGAGTGGAAGGGTCTTTCCGCATGACAACTGCAGGAAAAACAAGGACAAGGGGGTGTTTGAGGCTATTTCCTAGGAGAAGGCTGTTCACATGTTGATGAGAGCCGGACCTGTTCATGCCCATGGGATGCTTTCAGGATACTCTCCATGACATCAACAACATGCCGAGCCAAATCTCCACTGGCTCGATGTTCTCTGCCACGCTCAATTGCCTCTGCGATATCAGCAATACCAAGACCACGAGAGTTCTCAGGGTAGTCAAAGAGCAGCGGTATATCCGTCCACTCTTTCGCGCCCATCCTGCAGTAAGATATGGGTCCCCCAAAGGTATTGGGATCGGGAACACGAAGAGAGCCCTCAGTGCCGTAGATTTCAATGCTCGGCATACTGTGCTTCCATACATCGAAGCTGGTCACCAAGGTGGCAATACAACCGGATCTGAATTGAAGCAGACCAGCAATATGGGTGTCCACTCCGACATCAATCACCTTTCCCCGCTTTGGTTCGCTGGTTATTATCCGCTCAGGGAAGCTCTTCTGTGCATATCCTGCAACCGATTGGACAGGACCAAGCAGATTGATGAGGGCGGTGATATAGTACGGCCCCATGTCAAAGAGTGGACCACCACCAGTCTGGTAATAGAATTCTGGATCTGGGTGCCAACCCTCATGGCCATGGTTCATCATGAATGCAGAGGCTGCCACCGGCCGGCCGATCCAGCCATCATCGATCAGCTTTCGGCAGGTCTGGATTCCAGAACCCAGGAAAGTATCAGGGGCACCCCCAAGTACCAGGTGTTTTGCCTTGGCAAGCTGTACCAAGGCGGAAGCTTCCTTTGCAGTAAGAGAAAGTGGCTTCTCCACGTACACATGCTTCCCAGCTTCCAGTACTTGCTTACAGAGAGCAAAATGACTTTGGGGCGTGGTTAGATTAAGCACCAGTTCCACAGAGGAATCTCCCAGAAGTTCCTCAACTGATGCATACTGTTTTACCTGGTAGGTCTCAGCAACCTCTTTTGCCCGCTCCTGGATCAGGTCAGTCACACCAACCAACTCCACCTGTTTCTTGAACATTCCATTCAAGTTCTCCAGATAGATCCCGCTGATCTTTCCCAAACCGATTATTGCTACATGTAGTTTTTTCATATCAGAACATCTTCCTATCACTTGTGAACATCTCTATGTCCAGATGCTGCTCCCTGGCAATCCTTTTTCCATCCGCAGCCCAGAGCAGTCCTCGCTTCATCAACTCCCAAGCCTCGGGAATGTCAAAGATATCGTTGTGGTGCCCGAGTGAGTTGTAATAGACTCTTCCATGCCCCCATTTCTTGGTCCACACCACCGGCATCTGCACAACTCCATTGGTTGAGTGATACCAGTCAACAGTGGGAAACTTGGTAGTCGCCAGTACTTCCACTGCCGGATCTACATGGAGGTAATATTGTTCACTGGAGAGTGAAAAGTCCTTGATACCAGCTACCAGCGGGCTGGAGCTTTGCTTGATATTCACTTCATAGGGAACTCCGTCAGAACCGGGATGGGCAACCCAGTTGCCTCCCATGATAAACTGCCAGAGCACGTTGGTCCGAAATGCATCACACATACCACCATGGCACCCTGCGACTCCTACCCCACTGGCAATGGCGTCTGCAAGGATTCCTGTCTGTTTGCTTTCAAAGGTACCCATGGTCCAGACTGGAACGAAGAGATCCAGAGTGAATAGATACTCTCTGTCCTGAAGAATCTCTAGATCACGCTCCTTGCGAACCTCAAAGCCCTCTTCTTCCAGATAGGCAGCAAAACGTCCGGCAACCAATTCGGGCTCATGACCATCCCAACCACCAACAAGTAACAATGCTTTTCTGGTATCCGACATATAACCTCCTGAATGTTCTCTTTACCCAGTATGGTTTCTTATCTACCAGAAATAAATGTCATATATTGCTTTTCCCTATATTCTATTGACTTCCACGCATACATGTAAAACAGTTGCCTTATGACCAAAAGATCAGAAAGCAACTGCATATCCAATACTGATTGAGAAATCACTATCTACTCAGATACCCCCCATCGACAGGAAGCAGGACGCCACACACATAGTCTGATGCGTCACTGGCAAGATACACTGCCGCCCCTGCCATATCTTCCGGCTGTCCCCAGCGTTTGGCTGGGATACGCTGACTCAGCTCGGCAAACCGTGCTTCATCATTCACCAAGGCCGTATTGATTGGGGTTGCCATATATCCTGGGGCAATGCAGTTCACATTGATACCCAAGGAAGAGAGTTCGTTGGCCATCGTCTTGGTCATCTGCATCACCGCTCCCTTTGCTGAGCAGTAGGCAACAGTGTTGATTCCCGCAGCAACCGAGTTCACCGAAGCAATATTGATGATCTTGCCCTTTCCCAATTTTACCATCAGGTTTCCTGCCCACTGGGCCAAGTCAAAAACACTGGTCAGGTTGAGTTCGATCACCTTGTCCCAATCTTCCATGGGGAACTCAAGGGCGGGATGACGAATCTGGATACCTGCATTGTTGACAATGATATCCAGCTTCCCCTCCAGCCTTTTCTCGACTGCTTGCTTCAGCTCAGAACGTTTTGAGCGGTCAAGCAAGTCACACATTACAGCTTCTGCTTGCAGCCCTTGTTCCCTAAGCTCCTCAGCTTTCTCCACTACCTTTGGGTTGATATCCACCAATATGACAAAGGCTCCAGCCTCAGCAAGGCCTTTTGCCATTCCCCATCCCAATCCTTGGGAGGAGCCAGTGACTAGCGCGTTCTTTCCAGTTAGATCAAATGGATTTCTCTTCATGGTTATACCTCATAGGAGAGCAACGGCTTCCATCCATCGTTGATGAATTGGTCGGTGGTCCGGTTGCAACTTCCGAAGGTGATGAATGCTTCTTCATCCATACCATTCTCTTCATAGGCTTTCCTGAACTCACCAAGGGTCATCAATCGGTCGATGACATCCTGGTCTACAGGCTTGTCGATCTGGGTTTCATATGGACCTTCCTCACTAAGCAATTCATCCTGGATTCCTTTGGAGATGGACATGATCATTTTTGCCCCTGAGAGGGCGGTTACATGGTATGCACCACGGCAACCTGCAGGCATAAGAACGGTATCATAGCCCCGCTCTGCAAAAAGTTTGTATGCTTTCTTGATACAGGCTGTACCTGCTTGCCTGATATCTGATTCACTGACTATGGAATCTTGATCCTGGGCAACATCACGCAGGTAATCATCCAGACGGCCGACCATTAGGACAGCAATGGTAAGCGGATCCCTGATTCCTGCCCGTCTGGCACGCTCCTTGCCCCGTTTTGCAGCCTCAGCAACCTTGAGCACCTGTGGCACTGTGAAACTCACTGTTGCAGCAACATTGAAACCGAGGGCAACACACTCTTCATAGGCCTTGATACCTGCCTTGGTTGCAGGGAGTTTGATAACCACATTCTTATACCAGGCTGCATACTGCTTCGCTTGGGCAAGCATATAAGAATAATCTCCGGTCTTGAGTGGACTGGTCTGTGCACAGACATATCCATGTCCGAACTTCCCGCTCTCATACATGGAGGCAAACAATTCTGCATAATAGCCTGTAACAGCCTTGATCAAGGCAAGAGCTTTTTCATCTCCACTCTTATTCATGACATGGGATATTACGCGTTCCTTCCACACCTCTGGATACGCCTGTAGTGTCTGGTTTACCAGAAATGGATTGGTGGTCATCCCTACCGCTCCATAAGAAAATGCTCGCTCTTGTTCATCGATATTGGCAGAGTCATGCCACCATATTGACTCTGTCTCACAAGAAAGCCATTCAAGATAATTCATGCAACCCTTCTTAAAATCCCATCAATGAGTATTGATGGGATGCTTCAAACGAAAAATGGGTCAGAGTCCTTATCAAAAAACGCTGACCCATTACCACTGTTACTTACGAACCTCAATGCCCGCTTCCTTTTCGTACCACTGGACAAGCCCGCCGTGATCGTCAGAGCCCTTGCCTTCGGAAGAGAGGGACCTCATCATCTCGATGATCAAGCCAGTGAGGGGGGTCGGGGTCTTTACTGTTGCTGCCGTATCAAGGGCGTTCTGCAGGTCCTTGATGTGCAGGTCGATGCGGAACCCGGGCTTGAAGTTCCCCTCCAGCACCAGGGGCGCCTTTGCATCGAGCACCGTACTACCGGCCAAGCCCCCACGGATTGCCTTGAACACCTTCTCGGGATCCACATTGGCCTTGGTGGCAAGCACCAGTGCCTCGCTCATCCCCGCGATGTTCGCAGCCACCATGATCTGGTTCGCTAGCTTGGTCGTGTTCCCACTGCCGATCTCGCCGACCAGGGTCACACTCCCGCCCATCACCTGCAGGATCGGCTCAACCTTCTTGAAGGTCTCCTCCGGTCCGCCCACCATGATTGCAAGCGTCCCGTCGATCGCCTTGGGCTCCCCGCCGGAGACAGGGGCGTCCAGCATGACCACTCCCTTCTTCGCCAGCTCAGCTGCCACCTCCCGGCTCACGATCGGGCTGATGGAACTCATGTCCACCACCACCAGGCCTTCCCTGGCCCCCTCGATCACTCCGCCCTCGCCAAGCATGACGGTCTGCACATGGGGGGAGTTGGGCAGCATCGTGACCACCACATCGCTCTGCTGTGCCACTTCCTTTGCGCTCGCTGCCTCTGCGGCCCCGGCTGAGACCAGCTCAGCAACCGCTTCCTTGTTGATATCGTTGACGACCAGGCTGTAGCCGGCCTTGATCAAGTTCTTCGCCATGGGCTTGCCCATGATCCCGAGTCCTATGAATCCAATCTTCATCTCTTTGCTCCTTACTTATCAGCCAGGACGCTCCTGGCCTTCTTCGCGACATCCTCCGCCTCCAGGCCGTAGTGCCTGAGCAGGATCTCGTAGTTCTCCGCACTGGTGCCGTAGCGGTCGTCCACCCCCAGCATCTCGATGGGCAGGCGGCTCTTGGAGAGTGCCTGGCACACCACGCTGCCCAGCCCGCCGATGATGTTGTGTTCCTCTGCGGTCACCACGCCCTTCACCCCGTCACAGAAGCCGAGCAGGGCTTCGGTGTCCAGCGGCTTGATTGTCGACACATTGACCACACGCGCAGAGATGCCTTCCTGGGCGAGGGTCTTCGCAGCCTCCATGGACTGTTGCACCATCACGCCGGTGGCGAAGATCACCACGTCCTTGCCGTCGACCATCTGGGTCATCTTGCCGATGTGGTACTCCTCGTCGGGGTCGGTCACCACCGGCAAGTCGTTTCGGTTTATGCGAAGGTACATCGGTCCCTTCTGTTCCACCATGGCCTTGACCATCTTCTCGGTCTCCACTGCGTCACAGGGGCTGAGCACGGTCATGTGCGGCAGCACCTGCATCAGCGCAATGTCGTCGATGCTCTGGTGCGTCTTGCCGTCGCCATAGTCAGAGAGCCCGGCACTCGAGCCGCAGATCTTCACGTTCAGGTTCGCGATCGTGATCGAGGAGCGGATCTGGTCGTATGCTCGCCCGGAGGCGAACACCGCGAACGAGTTCATGAACGGCACCTTGCCCGTCAGCGAGAGCCCGGCCGACACGCTGGCCATGTTCTGCTCGGCGATCCCCATCTGGAAGTAGCGCTCGGGGTATTCCGCTGCGAACAGCTTGCTCATCGTGGAGTTGCCCAGGTCGGCTTCCAGCATCACGATATCTTTGTTGTCCTTTCCCAGCTCGACCAATGTCTCGCCGTAGGTTGTCCTCAGGCTGTCTGTCGTCCTCATGCCTCTACCTCCTTCCTCATGTCGGCTATGCACTGCCATGCCATCTTGTATTCTTCTTCCGTCATCGCCGCGTTGTGGTACTTGGCCTTACCTTCTGCAAAGGGGAAGCACTTGCCCTTGATGGTGTGTGCCATGATCGCCGTCGGACCTTCCCTGTATGCCTTGGCAGCATCAATTGCCTCCAGGATCTGCACCATGTCGTGCCCGTCGATCTCGATGACGTTCCACCCGAATGCCTTCCACTTCTCCACCAGGTTCTCAATCGGGAAGATCTCTGCGGTGGTGCTGGTCGCCTGTACGCCGTTCCAGTCCACGATGGCGGTCAGGTTGCTTGCCTTGAACACCGAGGTTGCCATCACGGCCTCCCATACCTGTCCCTCTGCAAGCTCGCCGTCTCCCAGGATGGTGTATACGCGGCTGTCGCTTTTATCCAGCGTGAGGCCAAGGGCGACACCGAGGGAAACCGACAGTCCCTGTCCCAGGCTCCCGGTCACCGCCTCGATGCCCGGGGTCTTGTCCATGTCCGGGTGTCCCTGCAGGATACCCTCGAAGGTCTTCACCTTGCCCAGCTCGCTACGATCGAAGTACCCCAACTCGGCAAGGCATGCATACTGCACCAGGACCGCGTGCCCCTTGCTCATGATCAAGCGATCACGGCTGGGATCCTTCGGGTCGTCCTTGTTCACCTTCATCGTGTGGAAGTACAGGGCCGCCATCACATCCGCTATCGAGCTGCTGCCGCCCAGGTGCCCCACCTTGCCCGGGGGGATCATCTCCAGGATGTTTGCACGTACCTGGATCGCCTTCAGCTTCAGTTCCTTTACCAATTCTTGAGAATAGTTCATCTTCTCGCTCCTTGCTACGCTTACATTATTCAGCAACAGGTGACTCCGCCATCCACCGGCAGGGCAACTCCATTGATGAAAGAGGCCTCTTCGCTTGCGAGGTACAAAACAGCGTTTGCAACATCATCAGATGTGGCAAGACGCCCCAATGGAACCTCATCAAACCGTTGTTGTTTCTTTACCGGGTCCTTGAACATCTCCTGCACAAGCGGTGTATCGACTGTGCTGGGGTGAATTGAGTTGCACCTGATGTTCTCACTTCCGTATCTACTGGCAATGGACTTGGTCAGCAGTGTGACCGCACCCTTGGTGGTGGTATACGCCTCAGGGGTGTAGCGGTGCCCGATCAAACCACAGACAGAGGAGGTGTTGATGATTGCCCCACCACCCTGTTTGCGCATGACAGGAATCACGTACTTGGTGCCGAGGAATACTGAACCAACATTGACGAGCATCATGGTGTTGAACTCACTGATGACCATCTCCTCGATTGGTTTTCTGATGTTGATCCCGGCATTGTTCACCAGGACATCAATCCTGCCCTCTTTTGCCACTACCGTATCAATGGTCTCTTTCCATGCTTCTTCGCTGGTAAGATCCATCTGGATGAAGCTTGCGGGATAGGAGCTCTTTACGAGTTCTGCTTCCAACTCCATCCCTTTTTTCTCATCAAGGTCGAGGATGTACAGCTTTGCACCATTTTTACAGAGCTTCTCAACCATGACTGCTCCCAGGCCACCGGCTCCGCCGGTGACCAGGATGACTTTATCTTTTACATTCACGATTAACTTCCTTTATTGTGGTTCGCTAGCGCTGGTTTTCTTCTGCAAGCGGCTGTTTTTTACACCACTGATAAAAATCCAGACAATAGCAAGCATCAATACGATACCAACGGGACGACCCAGCAATGGGATGAGTGAACCCTGTCCCTGCATGAGGGCCTGGCGGAAACTGATGTCAGCCGTAGGTCCAAGAATGATTCCCAGTACCAGAGGTGCCATCGGATAGTTGAGCTTGCGCAGGATGTATCCGAGGATACCGAAGATGAACATGACATGGATGTCAAAGATGTTCACGTTTCCAGCATACGCTCCGATGACCGTCAGGGGAACAATGATCGGCATCAAGATCTTCCGGTTTATCTTCAGGATCTTTACCATTGGCTTGGTGAGCAGCAGACCGAATACCAACATCGATGCGGTTGCGATCAAAAGCGTCACTGCAGTCAGGTAGAGGAAGTCCGGGGATTCAAGTGCGAGCATTGGACCCGGCTTGATACCATGGAGCCAGATGGCTGCAAGGAACATGGCCGCTGGGGGAGATCCAGGAACAGCAAGGGTAAGCAGGGGGATCATCGCACCGCCGATACAGGCGTTGTTCGCTGTCTCAGCAGACGCGAGGCCTTCATAGCTTCCCTTTCCAAAAAGATGTCCATGCTTGCTGCGTCGCTTGCCAACATCATAGCTAACCCAAGCCGCAATATCTTCACCAGCACCCGGGACTGCCCCGATGCCACTTCCGATAAAGCCGGAGCGGACAGCTGTAGAAAGTACATCCTTTACCATACTCTTATCGGGAAGCACTTTTCCTAGCTGGCTCTCAATGGAGTATGGGATATCTTCCTGCAAGACAGAAAGAATCTCAGAGATGCCAAATACACCGATAAGTGCAGGAATCAGGGAGATACCACCCATCAAGTCATAGCTGCCATAGGTAAACCTTGGGAACGCATAGACGGCATCCAGACCGATCATGGCAGTAAAGAATCCCAGGAATCCTACGATCCAACCCTTGAGAGGAGTACTTTGTGTGGAGAGGTTGCCGCAGATCATGATACCGAAGACAGAGATAAGGAAGTACTCCCACTGACCGAACTTTAGGGCAATCTTATAGAGGAATGGGGTCAGGAAGATCAACAAGAGAATCGAGATCAGTGTACCTACAAACGAGGCAACGATACCAACTCCAATCGCTTGTCCACCATGACCTTGTTTTGCAAGGATAAATCCATCCAAGGCGGTTGCCGCCGCTGATGGGGTTCCAGGGATGTTGATCATAATTGCCGAATAACAACCACCCATGACAGCTCCGACGTAGACTCCGAGGAGGAAGGCTACGGCAGTGGCAAGCTGCATTGAGTAGGTAAGGTTGATCAGCAGGGCGAGGGCCATGGTAGCGGTCAGTCCTGGAACTGCTCCAACCACGATACCGGCCACGGTTGCAATCATTGTAACAAATACCTGTGGAAATCCGAACGCCTGTGCTGCTGCGGACCCAAACAGGGCAAATTGCTGTGCAAATGCTTCAAACATAGGTGCTCCCACCTCTATGGAAGAGGAATTTTAAAAACATACTGGAAAATAGCACTGATCAGTAACGCTGAAAGGACTGAAATAATGATATTCTTCAACCAGGTTGTAGATTTCAGATACCAGAAGGTAACAACCAGATAGAGAAAGGTGGCTATTGCAAAATGGATTCTACCAATCAAGCCATAGATATAGACCACCATAAAGAATGAGAGAATGACTACGCGTTTTGATTCGGGGTTGAGGAACAAAGCAATCAGGTTGTCCTTTCGAAATGTAGCTTTTGTTGCTGCTACACTCCCCCCTCGAATTGACCCCACCAACATGACGATTCCGAACAGACAGAATATGATTCCCAGAATGAATGGGAAAAATCCTGGTGCATCGAGAAAACTGTTGAACACCTTCATACTAAGTGACTCAACAATAAGATAAATTCCGAATGCCAACAGGAGTACACCCATGATAAGATCGGAAGCGGTTGTTTTCTTTATTTGGCTCATGCAACTATCCTTTTCCTAATAATTTCGGGAGATGGGAAACCCATCCCCCGAAGCAAGACATATTATTTTTTGATGTTCTGCTTAGCCACGTCCCAGTCAAAGTCTGCAAGCTTGGGAATACCAAACTCAGCTGGACTCTTAACGGTGGAACCGACGTTGTGCAAGGTCCAGGCATATCCAGCTTCCTGGATTGCAAGGAACCTGTCAGCATCTTCGCCAGCATACCCAGCAAGAACCAATCCCTGCTCTCTTGCATAGTCAACGATCTCAGGCTGCTCTACTGCCCAGTAGAAGGCCTCAGTCAGACCATCAAGGATGTTCTGAGGTACATCACGGGGGATCAAGAGAGGCCAAGTCTCACTGAGCAAGGGAATGTTCTCTGCATTTTCCTGCACCTTCGTGATGGAGGGAATGTTGAGTCCGAAGTCAGTGTAGTCATTGGTATCAGTGATGGCGAGGGCACGAAGCTGCCCAGCCTTGATGAAGTCAATCAAGGAGGAGAAGGTACCCATGGCAATCTCTGCATCACCTGCAATGACATTGATACCAGCCTGACGGCAGGAACCAGCGGTCATGTAGTTGGGAGCATCGATGCCAGCAATTTCACGGATTGCCTCGAAAAGAACGTGGGGGCCAACACCAAAGCCGCTGATTGCCATATTCTGCTTGCCGCTATTGAGGTAAGCCACTGCATCTGCATACGTTTGGATGTCGGAATCTGCAGCAACAACAAGAGCAGCTGCCCCCATGTAGGGGTGGAAGGAAGCCCAGTCAGCCCAATAGGTGTCACTGGTGCCCATTACGCGGAATCCAGAGATTGGACCACTACCGGTTGCAAACATACTGTAACCATCATGCTTCTTGCTGTACATTACAGTATTAGCAGCAACTGCGGATGCAGCACCTTCCTGGTTGACCACATTGATGGTTTCCCCAAGATACTCTTCCATCTTTGCGATAACCGGGCGAACAGCGGTATCAGTACCACCACCGGCTCCGAAGCCGACATATACTACCGGCTGTGTCTTAGGCCAAAGCTTGGTGCTTTCAGCCTCTTTCTGACCTTCTGCGAACAGTGAAGTCGCAACCAACAGTACCAGAAGGATAACAAGAATTCTGTTTTTCTTCATACAAAACTCTCCTTTTATTTTTTTATGGCATAAGCCATAAAATTACTCATAAGTTATATGACGTCCTATAAGTTATAAGACCCATACAAGGCATTTCACTCATCAGCTTCATCTGTTACTAAAACCTACAGCTCAGCTAACTCTGAAATCCGGTCCACAGTCTTGGCCACATGCTCTCGCATCAGCCTGGCTGCCTCTTCCCTATTATGTTCCTTTAATGCTTCGAGGATGACCCGGTGATAATACCGTCCATCATGCATACCCAAATGAGTGACAATGGACTCCATGCTTGCATTCATCAAATCCTGCATGAAAAGAGCCACATTAATCAGCATGTTGTTTTTCGTTGCTTTTGCGATAGCCATATGGAACTGGATATCATCGTGGGCAAATACCTTTATATCAGTGGTATTCTGCTCCATCCGGACAACAATTGCCTCAAGTGCGTCACATTCCTCTTTCGTGATTCTCGTAGCGGCTATCTCCGTTGCCCCTACTTCCATTACCATCCTGTACTCAAGAATCTCCTGCAAGGAGTTCTTATCAATCATGAACATGGGAAACAACATGTCACGGTAATTTTCACTGGTCACTCTCCTGATGAAGGACCCTTCCCCGTGGCGTGTCTCTATGATTCCCAAGGCCTTGAGCTTCTGCATCGCCTCACGAATGCTGATGCGGCTCACTCCAAATTCTTGCCTCATTTCATTTTCGGAAGGAAGCTTTGCGCCCTCCTTCCATTTATTGCTCTTGATCTGGGCAAGTAACTGTTCATATACTTGGTTGGAAATCTTCTCTTGTCTCACAATTTTCGTTGAATTCTGTTGCGGCATTAAAAGCTCCCCCCAAGTCAGTATCACTGATAGGTTATCATACAAGTGTTATCTGTCAAGCATTTTTTTACACTATTTTATTATAGTATAGCTATATCGATATATTAATACCGAGTGAGGGGTTTCTATCTTGCCCCTCTTCCACCCATTCAACTCTCTTTATTCTTTGACTTACCAAGATAAAGCAGAACCAGAAATATGATAAAGATGACCACGAAGATGGCCAGCATTCCTTGTCCCATCAATGTCAGGGATTTTGAAAAAATTGACTGCATACGCCTCCTCCTACAACAATCCTGGGACCAAACCCAGGATGACACCGCCGGCGATGACTGAAGCAATCTGCCCAGCGACATTTGCCCCAACCGCATGCATCAGTAGATGGTTCTGCGGATCTGCTTGCTGGCCAAGCCGCTGGATGACCCTTGCCGACATGGGGAAGGCAGAAATCCCTGCAGCCCCAACCATCGGGTTGACCTTCTGCTTCACGAACAAGTTCAAGATCTTGGCAAATACAACACCGGCGATGGTATCAAAGATGAATGCAAGCAATCCAAGCCCCATGATCATGATGGTCTGCACTGTTACAAACGCTTCTGCTTTCATCGTGGATGCAATCGTGATACCGAGCAACAGTGTAATCAGGTTGACCAAGACCGTCTGCGCTGCGGTAGAGAGCGTATCCAGCACAGTACACTCCCTGATCAGGTTACCAAACATCAGCATCCCTACCAAGGAAACAGAAGCAGGGGCTACATAGCCAGCCACCACGGTAACGATGATCGGAAAGAGAATCTTTGCCCGCTTCGTTACTGAACGGGGATTGTACGGCATCTTGATCATCCGCTCTTTCTTGGTGGTCACCAACTTGATGGCAAACGGCTGAATGATAGGCACCAAGGCCATATACGAATACGCTGCAATGGCAATCGGGCCTACATACTTGCTTCCAAGAACCTGGGAGACCAGGATTGATGTGGGTCCGTCTGCTGCCCCTATGATGCCAATCGAGGCTGCATCAATGAGGCTGAATCCAAGCAAGGTTGCCACACTGATAGTGGCAAAGATACCCCACTGGGCAGCAGCCCCAAAGAGGATCAGCTTTGGATTGGCCAGGAGTGGACCAAAGTCGATCATCGCTCCGATACCAATGAACAGCAACAGGGGCAATGCCTCTGCAGATTCTATTCCCAGCTCAAAAAGCCAGTCAAGAATACCCGGTACCTCCCCAATTCCCTCCATCATCTGTGTGATGGCTCCAGAGAACGGCAAGTTGACCAAGATGGCGCCAAAGCCCATGGGAAGCAAGAGAGATGGCTCGAGTTTCTTTGCAATCGCAAGATAAATAAGAAGACCTCCCACACCAAACATCACTAGTTGCTTCCACGTGGTGTTAAGAAGTCCCTCCAGCAAGAAGTCCATAGAGAACCTCCGGGGAAAAAGAATAGGGGGAGAAGTTGACTTCGCACTAGGGCAATGAAGCTCCCCCAACGTTGTTAATCATAGAGGGCTTATAGTCCGAGGTCAAATGATAATTCTGGAAGATTTGGATCTTATTCGAGGCAAGAAGTCGTATATATGTATTTAAGCCATATACGACTCCTCTTATAGTATGTATTCTCATGCATACATCTATTTTACTGACAAACAAGGACATTCCTGCAGTACGTGCCTATATAGCACATGGGAAAGAGAAGCTCAGGCAAACAAGGGAGAATTATAAGAAAGGCTGTGAAGGGTATGGGATTTGCAAAGATAGCTTGTTGGTATGCACAGCCTATACCACTGCCACTACACGAAGCGGGGCCATGATCATTGGGGTGGCCATACACCCCGCCTATCGCCAGAGAGTCTATGCGTCCATGGTGATGAATCATCTCTGTGAACAGGGATTTGAGAGAGGACTCTCATTCCTTTGCCTTTTCTATGACAAGCCTTCAGCAAGCACCATGTACCACAGGCTTGGATTTGAAACAATCGAACGCTGGACGATGATGAAGTTCTAGGCTCATATCGAAATATTGGTGTTTACAGGTTGCATGCTCACCACAATGACTTAGAATGGTTATGAGGAGAAGCATACAATGAAAGCACTGGTACTGGAAGAAAAGGGACGACTGAGCGTACGTGATTTTCCCATTGAAGAGCACATGGGCCCCTACGATGTCACCGTAGATGTGAAAGCATGCGGCATCTGTGGTAGTGACGTCCACTACTACACAGAAGGAGCTATCGGGGATTTCGTCGTCAAGGAACCGATGATACTCGGTCACGAGGCTGCAGGAATCGTGGTTGCCAAGGGAGAACATGTCACCAACCTGGAAATTGGGGATTTGGTCTGTATGGAACCAGGGGTTCCCAACCTACAAGCGAAACAAGTATTGGAAGGAAATTACCACCTTGACCCGGATATCTCTTTCTGGGCTACCCCACCAATTCATGGCTGCTTGCGTGAGCAGGTCGTACATCCCTCCCGTTTCTGTTTCAAGTTACCCAAAGGAGTAAGTGTACAGGAAGGTGCCATGATGGAACCTTTGGCAACTGGTATTGAGGCAGCAAAGAAAGCCAAGGTAACACCTGGTGACACTGCCCTGGTAGTAGGAGCCGGGACCATTGGCATTATGGTTGCAATCTCCTGCCTTGCTGCCGGATGCTCCAAGGTATTCATCAGCGATGTAAAAGAGGAGAAGCTAGCCATTGCAGCTTCCTATAAGAATATCATTCCCATCAATGTGGCAAACCAGGAGCTGGAGGCAACCATCATGGCTGAAACAAACAACGAAGGAGTAGATCGCCTCTTTGAAGCCTCGGGCAACCCAAGAGTCTATCCTTCATTCTTCCGATGTGCCAAACGCGGTGCTACAGTGGTACTGGTAGGTATGATGAACGGTACCGTTCCCCTTGATGTTTCCTTGCTCCAGGTCCGCGGTCTTCGTATCGAGACACTCTTCCGCTACACGAACACCTTCGACAGGGCAGTAGCCTTGGTGGCAAATGGTTCTATTGATGTAAAACCCCTGATCTCCAAGGTATTCCCCTTTGAGAAGGCAGTGGAAGCTTACGAGTATGCTGCCGAAGGGCATCAGGATGTGGTGAAGGTGATGATTGAGTTGTAGATAACCCAATAGTTAACGAAATGACATTCCGGTGAGACCCAAACAACAAGGCAATAGGTAGCTTCGGCTATGTGTTGCCTTGTTTTTTTGCATATTTTATAGTATAAAAACAATATAAATATGATATAAT
>JAIMZO010000016.1 GCA_020054965.1 Spirochaeta sp.
TTCAGTCAATCCTACCGCGTCAAACGAATTGTCTCTTTCCTGTTTCCATCCCTCGATCCTAGTGGGATGAGTTATCAGGTAAGTACCGGGTTGAAGGCAATCTCTTCAGGTGGGTTGTTTGGGGTAGGTCTTGGGAATGGGTCGTACAAGCTTGGGCTTCTGCCTGAAGTCCAGAGTGACTTCATATTTGCCTCGGTTTGCGAGGAGTTGGGACTTGTGGGTGGCGCTTTCATTCTTGTACTCTTTCTCATGTTTGGGATTCTTGGATACCATGCAAGTCGAAGGATGCAGGACAGGGATCGTTTTCTCAGCTTGATGGCCTTCGGCCTGACCAGTATGGTGCTATTCCAAGCTATCCTGAATCTTGGAGTGGTAACTGCATTGTTGCCGCCCACTGGGATTCCTCTACCGTTCTTCAGCCAAGGGGGAACCAATATCCTGGTGGTATTGCTCAGTTGTGCGATGCTGTACCGAATTCTGCTGATCAGCAGTGGCCGGATACCACTGTACAAGAGTTCCTTGGGCAAAGAGGAGCGGGCAGCGATCCATTTTCCCTCCAAAGGGGGCATTGAATGAGACGCATACCGATTGGGGTGAAGTTGACCGCTATGATTCTCCCCTTGGTTGTTTTCCTGGTATTCATTGCACTGCGCACAGTTCCGCAGTTCAAGATCACCACGATCAAGGTTGTTGCAGAAAGTGGGAAGGAGAGGATTCCCGCTTCACTCAAGGAACACCTGGCAACCTACATGGGACTCTCTCTTTTTGAACTGAATTTCAGTCGTCTCGAGCGGGAGTTGGGCTCATATCCGACAATCAAATCCCTGGAGCTTAAAAGAGTCTTACCTTCCTCTCTGGAAGCAACCATCTCCTTGGTGGAAAGTCCTGTCCTGGTACAGACCACTGATGGGTTAGAGACCTATCTGGTTGAGGGGAATGCGTTGGTGGGATTGCCTGCCGAGGATGTTGATGCATGGAAACAGGAGATGGTTACCATCCTGATACCACCGTCCTATGCACAGATGCTCAGAGCATATGGACTTGACCGCTCATTTCATCAGGTTATGGAATTGGCAAATTCCCTTGGGGAGAAAACTACCTTGATAACAAGTATAAAATACGATAATAATAGTAGTAACAGCTTTGGAAAGATGGTTTTGGGAATCTCCTCTCTCAATGCCCAGATTTGGGTGAGAGAGCCTGTAGGGACGGCCCAGATACAAGCGGCCGTAGCACTGGCCCAACAGGACCAGAAGGATACACTCTCCTTCCTCAGCTCGGAAGACAAGCGTTATGACCTCTATCGAGAGGGGTTGGTGCGCAGGTAATGAGACCGACCAGAAGGGGGTTGCGGTAATGGCTGGTGATAAGATGTTGATGGGACTGGATATAGGCTCAAGCCGAACACGATGTGTTATCGGCTCGGTGAGCCGGGATGGCCAGTTGATGGTAGACAGCATCTGTGAGCACTCCAGTGAAGGAGTTCGAGCCGGTTCCATCGTTAATATTGAGCAGACCTTGAAGACCATCCAAACGGTGATCAACGAAGCGGAGCTCCAGGCAGGAGCTGAGATGAGTGAGGTCATCATCGGAATCGGTGGGGAGAATATTGTGGGTATCCCCAGTACCGGGGTGGTCGGGATCAACAGCAAGGACCAGGAAATAAAAAGAGAAGATATTTTTCGCAGTCTTGAGGTCGCCAGGGCGTTCGAACTGCCCCAGGACCGAGAGATTCTCCACACCTTGGTCCAGGACTTCCAGATTGATGGGCAGATGGGTATCAAGGATCCCATCGATATGCTTGGGCATCGGCTCGAGAGCCGAGTGCTGATCGTGACTGCTTCTTCTGCAATTTGCCAGAATGAGCGAAAGTGCATCCAACGATCTGGTTTGAGCGTACAGAGAATGGTATTGCAGAGCCTTGCTGATGCTGAGGTAGTCCTCAGCGGTGAGGAAAAAGAGATGGGCACAATCCTTATCAATATCGGCAGTGGTATCACGAATATGATAGCTTATACCAATGGGGCCCCTGTCTATACTGGTGGGGTCAACCTTGGAGGTGATGCGGTTACCAATGATATTGCCTACATTCTGAACAAGACGCGGGGAACAGCAGAGCAGATAAAGTGTGAAAGTGGTCACAGTTATGTACCTTCTGTCAGTAGTGAGGATATGATACTCATTCCCCAGGTGGGAGGCCTTCCTCCCATCAAGATGCCGAAGAAGGAGCTCAGCAAGGTCATTGAACCAAGGATGGCTGAAATCTTCAGTAGATTGCAGAGTGACTTGGAAAAGGCCCAGGTGCACGGTTCCTTTGGTGGTGGGGTGGTATTGGTAGGGGGAGGGGCCCTGCTTAGCGGGGTCACCGAACTGGCAAGTGAGATTTTCCAGCTTCCTGCGCGCCTCGGATTCCCTGAGGCTATTGGGGGGTTGGATCGGAGTTATATCAGCCCCCAGTACACGACGGTGCTTGGCTTGATGAAGAGTGAAGCCCGTAGGGTACGGGATACTTCTGCCGGAACACGTTCACGCAAGGAGCGGACGCGTCGCAAGGAAGATGGGGCAGTCTCAAAGCTCCGAGGTTTTTTCAGGACACTGTTTTAATCGTGCCGAATGGCGAAGGAATAGAGTATGGATTTTGGAATGTTTGAAGTTGAGGATATGGTTCAGGATGAACAAACCACTGCCACGGTCATCAAGGTGCTCGGGGTAGGAGGTGCTGGGGGAAATGCGGTTAATCGTATGATTGCCAGTGGCCTGAAAAAGGTGCAGTTCGTTACCATGAACACCGATATGCAGGCCTTACAGCGATCCAACGCACAAGTCCGTCTTCCCATCGGCAAGGAGTTGACAGGAGGTCTCGGTGCAGGAGGTGTTCCTGAGGTGGGCGAGAAAGCCGCCCAGGAAAGCAAGGAAGACATCCGCCGCGAGATTGAGAATGCCGATATGGTCTTCATTACCGCCGGCATGGGAGGCGGTACCGGTACCGGTGCTGCCCCTATTGTTGCTGAGATTGCCAAGAGCTGCAATGCCCTCACCGTTGCGGTGGTAACCACCCCGTTCGCTTTCGAGGGAAAGAAGAAATTGCTGTTGGCGCAGGCAGGTATTGAGAAGTTGCGCAAGCAGGTGGATACCCTGATCATCATCCCCAACCAATACTTGCTGAAGGTGGTGGAGAACAATACCCCTATCAAGCAAGCATTCCTGATGGCGGATGAAGTCTTGTATATGGGTGTACAGGGAATCAGTGAGCTGATCACCGAACCAGGTGAGATCAACATTGACTTTGCAGATGTCAGGACTGTCATGAAAGGCAAGGGGGATGCGCTCATGGGCATTGGGTTTGGTGAAGGGGCGAATCGTGCAGTCGATGCTGCCCGCCAGGCCATCAACAACCCCCTCCTGGAAAATGCCAGTATAGAGGGGGCCAAGAGTGTCCTGGTCAATCTCTCGGGTAGCGACAACCTTACCCTCCAGGAGTACCAGGATGTCGTTGAGTTGGTAACCGATAAGTGCAGTGATGATGCCCTGATCATCGCAGGTCAGGCTTTCAATCCCGAACTGGGTGACCGTATCAAGGTCACAGTGGTGGCTACTGGCTTTGAACGGAAGGAAGAGGTCGTTGGTGCTGAGGTGCCCGAGATGGATATGGTCAAGCGTCACTATGCCGCTGCAAAGGTTGATGGGAAGAGGCAGGAAGAAGAAGCCCCTGCAGCAAGAAACACCCAGGAGGACGAGGAACCAATCCCTGCAATCCAGGTCAATCGTTGGCAGGACCTGCAGAAACAGCTGGGCAAGGGGCCGGGTAGTAATTCCAACGACTATACCATCCCTGCCGTACTGAGGTACTCCAGGAATAAAGCAGAAGAGAAATAACTATGGCTCTTCCCGTTGACCAGCTCTTGCTCGAGGAGTACGAGGATTATCTGATGATACAGCGTCGTCTATCCCAGGCGACGCTGTCGGTCTATCTATACGAAGTTTCTCGTTTGCTGGAAACAGCACTCCCCCTTGAGACAGTGGATGCAATCCAACTGGAAACCTATCTGATCGGGGAGAGAAAGGAGCGTAACCTCAGTCCTGCAAGCCTTGCAAAGGCGCTCAGTGCGCTTAGGTCATTCTTTTCCTTTCTGCAACTCCAGAAGATAAGGCAGGACAACCCTGTCCTCCTGATCAGTCATTCACAGAAACCGCTCACGCTTCCCTTGGTGGCAAGTGTGGAGCAGATTGATGTACTCCTTGAAAGTATTGATACGAGCTCCCCCCTGGGGTATCGGGATCGCACCCTGTTTGAATTGATCTACTCCTGCGGATTGAGAATCAGTGAGGCATGCAATCTTGAGGTCTCCGATTATCAGGATGGAAAACTGCGGGTACTGGGAAAGCGGGATAAGCTTCGTATTGTTCCAGTAGGGGAGATTGCAGCCCACTATCTGGATGTGTATCTCAAGGATATCCGTCCGGAACTTATTGGTATGCGCTTGGCCAACAGGGCCCTTTTTGTCGGACGTAGGGGAATGAGGCTCACCAGGCAGGCAATCTATAAACGTTTTATCAGCTACTGTGGGGAATGCGGCCTTGACGCAAAGGTGCACACGCTTCGCCATAGTTTTGCAACCCACCTCCTCGAGGGTGGGGCTGACCTGAGAAGTGTCCAGGAGTTGCTTGGACATGCAGATATCAAGACAACGCAAATCTACACCCATGTGGATACTGCCTCCCTGCAGCATGCATATGATGCGTACCATGACGAGCAGGGGAGTGAGGAGTAAGCGTGAGTATATTATGGATTCTCTGTCCCATCATCGCATTCGGTTCTGCTGTGGATGCCATCGCTGGTGGCGGTGGTCTGATCACCCTGACTGCCTATGTAGCGGTGGGGCTTCCACCAACCACCGCCCTGGGGAATAATAAATTTGCCTCTGCAAGTGGGACTCTGGTTGCGACCATCCAGTATCTGGCCAACAAGCAGGTCAGCTTTCTGGTAGGGGGGATAGCCATCGTGACGACCTTCATCGGTTCTTCCTATGGATCCTACCTGGCAACACAATATGCCGCGACCTATCTCTCCTATCTCCTGATCATCCTGGTACCTTCCCTTGCGGTATTCATGTTGGTAAACCCGAATTTCGGAAAAGCCCAACCAAGGGGAAAGGCTTTCACCCTATCCCTCAGCGGGATTACTGGGCTGGTCGTTGGGATGTATGATGGTTTCTTTGGGCCAGGGACGGGAATGTTCCTTACCATCATCTTCACCGCTGTGCTTGGATTGGACCTGCTCAAGGCATGCGGAACCGCACGGATTGTGAACCTTGCCTCAAATATTGCGGCCTTGTCCATGTTTCTCTATCATGGGGCGATTGATTTTTCCATTGCGATTCCCTGTGCCATCAGCGCCATCATTGGTGGGTATATCGGCAGCCACTTGGCACTGAGAATCGGAGGGAAGGTAGTGAAACCGGTCATGTTGCTGGTACTCTCCCTCTTGCTCATCAAGGTGGTCGTTGAACGGTTTTGAAGCAAGTCTCCTGTTTCCCTGCCTTTGGGAGATATGAAACTTTCAATACTACTGGCACTCAGTCTCCTGCCGCTCCCATGTGAGAAGAGGATAGCATTGGCTCATTCTGGTATTACACTGCAGGAACTCGTAAACCGTGGAGCAAGCATGGCCCGGGTGAAGCGGATGCTCAGGTTTCTTCATGATGAGCAATCACTCAAAGTCTGTTTCTGGGGAATGGAAGGGTATCCTTCCACGCTCTACCAGATGGAGAACCCCCCGTTCAGGCTTATGTACAACAGGCTTCTGCCTGACCCGTCTGCCCAGTTGCTTACACTCTGCGGGACCCGCTATCCGGATGGTCTCGGTGCTCAACGGGCCTACCGGTTTGCACTGGAAGCCTGTGCCAACAACACCACTCTGGTGACAAGCAACAGCCGAGGGATTGATAGGACTGCGCTTTATGCCAGCGGGGACCTGAAAGCCAATGCATTCGTCATCTGTGACTGTGGTTTGGCGACACATCGCATCAAGGCATATCATGCATTACCGTTCGTCTCATTGCTCTCTCCCTACGAACCTGATGATGCAGCTTTCCCTTCCCGTTGCCTGAGCCGTAATATGCTCTCGACTGCGCTTGGGAACGCTACCATGGTCATACAGTCCCCTGAGAAAAGCGGATGCCTGCACTGTGCCTCCTCTGCACTGGACCAAGGCAAGGAGGTGTTTGTGCACTCTGATGGGCTCTGTGGTGGCTCACTGGATGGAGGCATTGCCTCTCTTGCACAGATGGGAGCCCCTGATGTTGCCTCTTTCCGTGATCTCGCATCCCTTCTTTGTTGGGAGAGCCACTGCAAGGTGGAAGAGAGAAGAGGGGGAGCTGGTACGTTGTACCGCTTTGGACGGGCATGGTATAGTCTAGAGTATGGATGAGCCCTTGATCCAGGAGTTCCTGGAAACCCAGAAACAGATCCGTAATCTTAGTGACCATACCCTGCTTGCCTACAGGAGAGACCTGGAACAGCTGTCAGCTTATTTCTCTTCCCTTGGGATTGGCCTGCAAGAGGCTGGCAGGGAGGATGGAAGAATGTACCTTAGGTTCCTGAAATTCGATAACCACTACAGTGAGAAGACAGTGAACCGGAAGATCAGCTGTGTAAGGACGTTCTATACTTCATTGTGTAAACGTGGGGTATGTTCGGTAAACCCATTCACACTTGTGGCAACACACAGGAGAGAGAACCACCTCCCCACTGTTCTTTCTGTCAAGGAGGTGGCACAGCTGCTCAGCCAGAGCTGTGATGATTTCCGCTCTGCCCGCTCTGTTTCACTCTTTACCCTGCTCTATGACACTGGTTGCAGAATCAGTGAGGTGCTCGGCATTAAAGAGGAATCAATTGAATGGGATAAACGACGTATACGAGTCTTGGGAAAGGGGTCGAAAAGCCGATACGTCTTTTTCACCAACCATTGCAGGAATGTCTTGCAGACGTATTTGAGCCTGAAAAGAGAACGATTCGATTGTCCCTTCTTGTTCTGTTCAATACAGGGAAAACAGTTGCCGATGAGCACTGTTGGTAGTATGTTTGCTACATATAGAAGAAGGCTTGGGTGGCAGAAACAGTTTACGCCCCATGTACTGAGGCATACCTATGCAACCCATCTTCTGGACAACGGGGCAGATATCCGATTGGTACAGGAATTGCTTGGTCATGCCAGCATCTCTACCACCCAGATCTACACCCATGTATCGAAAGAGAGGCTGGCACGGGTCTACGCATCCTGCCACCCCCATGGAAGGAAGCAACATGAGTAGTTTTAAAGGAACAACCATCGTCGCAGTGAAAAGAAACGGACATGTCGCCATAGCTGGCGATGGACAGGTCACTGCAGGCGATACGATCTTAAAGTCAAACGCACATAAGGTGCGAACACTATATGACGGGAAGGTAATCACCGGCTTCGCTGGAACGACTGCTGATGCATTCACCCTCTTTGAACTTTTTGAGGGAAAATTGAAGCAGTACAATGGCGACCTGACCCGCTCTGCAGTGGAACTGGCAAAGCAGTGGAGAACCGATAAGCAGTTGCGTCAGCTCGAGGCAATGATGCTTGTAAGCGATGGAAAGAGAATCTTCCTGATCAATGGAGCAGGGGATGTGGTCGACCCAGAACGGGATGCAATCGGCATTGGAAGTGGGGGTAACTACGCACTCAGTGCTGCATTGGCATATCTGGAGGCAGACTCCACCATGTCAGCGGAGGAGATTGCCAGAAAGAGTGTACAGATAGCAGCATCAGTCTGCATCTATACAGATGATCAGATTAACGTAGAGGTACTATAAGCATATGGGATATTCGGCAAGCAGGAAGCTTGATGAGCTCAAGCCTTCTCAGATTGTTTCAGAACTGGATAAATATATTATTGGCCAGCAGAAGGCCAAGCGAACCATCGCGGTTGCGATTCGCAACCGGACCCGCAGGAAACGGCTTCCTGAGGAAATCAGGGACGAAGTCTCTCCCAAGAACATCATCATGATCGGACCCACTGGAGTGGGAAAGACTGAGATAGCAAGACGTATCGCAAAGTTGTCCAACGCTCCGTTTATCAAGGTTGAGGCTACCAAGTACACTGAGGTAGGGTACGTCGGACGGGATGTCGAATCAATCATCAGGGACCTCATGAGTATCGCTGTCCAGCAAGTGAAAGCTGAACTTGCCGAAGCTGAGAAGGAAAAGGTGGCAAGCAGGGTTGAGGAGCGTCTGCTCGATATGTTGCTTCCCCAGGCCAAGGATGATGAGAAACGCGATGTGGTGCCGGCAGGCAGCAGCTTCACAGACAGCCAGAAGGCAACCCGTGAACGTTTCAGGGAGATGCTCAGGGATGGGAAGTTTGATAACCGTGAGATAGAAGTCAATGTCCAGAGCAGGAAGCGGGTCGGTATTGAGGTCCTTGGTCAGCCGAACATGGAAGAGTTGCAGGATGCAATGCAGAGCCTTGGCTCAATCTTTGGGAACGACCGTGGCCATAACCGAAAGTTGACCGTAAAACGTGCCCGTGAGATTTTTACCGAGGAAGAGACCGAGAAGGCGGTGGACAATGACCGCGCCATTGAGGAGGCCAAGGAACGGGTAGAGCAGATGGGGATTGTATTCCTCGATGAGATTGACAAGGTCGCCAAAAGCGGTGGTGGAGCTTCCAGCATTGATGTAAGCAGGGAAGGTGTGCAGCGTGATATACTCCCTATCGTTGAGGGAACCAGTGTTTCCACCAAATGGGGTGTGATCGATACCACACATATCCTCTTCATTGCCAGTGGTGCATTCCATGTTTCCAAGCCCAGTGACCTGATCCCTGAGTTGCAGGGGCGTTTCCCGCTTCGCGTTGAATTGGATGACCTGAGTGCTGATGATTTCTACCGGATTCTTACAGAGCCCGCAAATGCGATGACCATGCAGTATCATGAATTGCTCAAGACCGAAGGGGTGGAAATCATATTTGACGATGCAGCCATCAGGAAAGTCAGTGAGATAGCCTATGAAGTGAATGCAACGAATGATAATATAGGTGCCAGGAGACTGTTCACCATCATGGAGAAGCTCCTGGAAGAACTTTCCTTCAGTGCAGATGAGCTTTCAGGTCAAACCATCACCATCACCGCAGCATACGTTGATGAACGGTTGCATGATGTTCTCCAGGATCAGGACCTCTCCAAGTTCATTCTCTAAGGGGGTAATTTGGAATTCCTAACGCTCGAGGCAGAAGACTATGAACACGCATTGAAAGAAGCCCGCATGCAGTGGGGAAGTGCAGTGCGTGTTCATACGCGTAAGGATTTCCTGGTGAAAAAAGGGATGCGAAAGGAAAAACGTTGCCGCATCACCTTTTTCCTGGTGGAGGATGCAGAACCTGTTGAAGAGGGGGTGGCGGAAGGTCCTGTTTTCCATGCAGGGGACCATTTGTCCTTTCTTATGGAACAAAATGAGATTCCCCCGGCCAGAATCGAACAAATCAAGCGTATGTTGTTGCCCGAAGAGAAGACCCTGGGTCAAGCAGAGCTTGAAGTCCGGTTTTTCCAGTATCTTCTTGAAGGCCTGCAGTTTGAGGATTCCGTCCAACAACGGTACCTAGTGCTGGTAGGACCGGCCGGGGTGGGGAAGACCACCAGCCTGGTAAAACTTGCTATCCATCTCCGGGCAAAAGAGGGAAAGAAAGTAGCCCTGCTCAGTTTTGATGTGCATCGTCCTGGTGCGTTGGAACAGGTGAGATTCTTTGCAAAGGAGTACTCCCTCCCGCTGTATGAGGCCACTGATGCAGGGGTATTGTCTGGGTTGCTTGACGCCCTGGAGACCTATGACCATGTTCTGGTCGATACCACCGGCCATAGCAGCAAGGATGTGATGCTTAGGGATTCTCTTTCCGACCTGTTTTCCTCTTTTGATGACAAGGAACGTGAGTACACCTTGGTGGTCAGTGCAAGCAGTAAATTCACCGACCTTATTGCACAGTATGAACTGTTCAGTGAATATAACCTGCGAAAATTACTGGTGACCAAGCTCGATGAGACCCAAGGGATAGGCAATATTCTGTTCTTTGCCAAGGAGGCTGGGCTTCCTCTCTCCTTCCTTGCTGATGGACAGGGGGTGCCTGAGGATTTTCATCGTGCCGATGCGTCGGTATTGGTTCCCCGATTGCGTGGTTTTACTCTTGAGCTTGATCAATTCTTCCCATCTCCCTGAAGGATGGGTGTATCGCTTGCAATCAGTTTTCCCTGGCTTATGAGCGTCCTGACGATGGCGCCAACCGCTGGCGCTGCTACATTTGATCCATATAGGGAAGCCCCTTTCGGATTACCCGCCGCTACATAGAGTATGTACTGTGGATTATCAATCGGCACCATGCCAAGTGTAGATACGAGGATGGTTCCATCCTCATAGCTTTTTGTCTCCTCATTGAACAGTTGGGCTGTTCCCGTCTTGACCCCTAGGGCCACACCCTCAACGCTTGCCTGGATTCCCGTGCCTCCTGAAAGTGAAGCGCGGTACATTCCTTCACGAATCCGTTCAGTGACCGAAGGTTCCAGCACCTGGGAGATCACCATACGTTCCCGTTGGTAGCTTTTCTCTCCGCTAACGGGAGAGGAACGGGAGAGGATAAGATGTGGAGCGATGAGTTCCCCCCTTGGAGAGAGTGCTGTAGCTGCTGTACAGAGATGCAAGGCACTTACCAAGAGCTCCTGTCCAAAGGCAATGGTTGGCAGGGTTCTTCCAGACCACTGGGAAGGGTTGGCGATATATGCCTTTGCCTTGGAGGGGAGCGATATATCATAGCTGTTGGTGAATCCCATTTGTTCCAACATAGTATA
Organism: Spirochaeta sp.; assembly: GCA_020054965.1. The sequence goes on from JAIMZO010000016.1 coordinate 10,864, forward strand.
AAAAGAAATGGGGTCAGTCTGGAGTGCCCAATGCGAAATTGCCCCATTGCATGATTTTGCAAGCATGGTTTCCACATCAACTTCCCCATGTGGTGAAGTACAGTTGATCGTCACATTGCTGGATCCTGCATGGAAGGTGTAGGAACCATCACAGAGAAAGGGCTCTTCAGTCTGTGCCTCTCCAATCTGGAGGATGGAAGCCATACTGAACAGCTTGAAGACTGATCCTGGCTCATACAGAAGATTCACTGCATTGTTCCTTCTTTGTTCTTCCTCACTGTGACCAAGAGCATTGATATCGTACCAAGGGTAGCTGGACATGCCAAGAATATCACCATTTTGGGCATCGAGTACGAGTGCCATTGCATAATCAGGGTTGAATTCATCGGCAATTTGTTGCAGCTGTACATCCAATGCGTACTGGATATCTATATCCAGGGTGAGTATGACATCCTCCCCATAGGTAGTGTTACGGTTCCCGATTTCTGGATAAGGATTGAGGAATTCTTCCTGACTCAACTCAATTCCTTCAATTCCCTCCATATCTACATTGGTGAATCCAATGGTCTGTGATGCGTGGAATTTTGCAGGATAGGTGCGCCCTATCCGTTTCTCCACGTTTACCTGGTTCTGCAGGCCATGTTCCTGCAAGATGCTGCGCAGGGGTTCTACCTGTCTGTCGTCTATCGCCTTCTTGATCTGTGCATAAGTGGTGTAGTTGCTTGCTTTCTGTTGTATCTCTGATGGGCTCATCTCTACAAAAGGGGCAATGATCTCGCTTACCTGAGTTAGGTCCTCGATCTTGTTGAGATGAAGGTATACGCCCCAATAGGGACGTTCAATGGCGAGAATTCTTCCATTTCGGTCATAGATTGTTCCCCTTACCACATTTTCAGCTACCTCTGGATTGTGGTATGTTTTTGTCTGTGGCTGGCCAGAAAGCATCAGAAAGGCCAATCTGATGAAAAAAATCCCTAGGATAAGGGAAATAAGGACGGTGAAGAATTTGATATATGTATGGTTTGGACTGGTAGCCATGATTGAATTATACTACTATGTAGGAAAGGTAATGTCGAGCTATGGGAAAAGACTACTACGATGACATGCAAGAGCGGTCTTCTTGGCGTTCAGGAAGGGATGGCTCAGAAAATAACCGACCGAGCAAAGGGCTGATCTGGACGATTGCCCTGGGTATCGCTATCTGTGTGGTGGTAATTGTGATCTGGTATCAGTTTTTTCCAGCACAGAATCAAGGTCCCGAAAACCAATCTACGGTGATTGAGGAAGTACTACCCGAGGTGAAGGAAATTGCTGATGCACCGCAAATCAGAAGTGATGTGAACCCGGAAGGGGGCATATCGCCATCGGATGCACCGGTAGTGGATACGGGAAGTGCCAGGGCAATCGATGATTCTTCTCCCCTTCGGAGAACTCCCACCACCAGTGGTGCTTCCATCCAGTATGCAGAGCATCTGGTCAAGGAAGGTGAGGATCTTGCGTCCATCGCAGATTTGTACAGTCTCAAGCCACAGACCTTGATCAGTGTGAACAAAATCCGGAACATCCAAGCTGTCAAGGAAGGGGTTGTCCTTACCATTCCCGACCGTGATGGTCAGCTCTATACAGTGAGAGAGGGCGATATGCTCAGCACAATCGCCCGAAGGTACAGTCCCACCTTGGGGTGGAAGACCTTGCAGGAGCTCAATAACCTGAAGAATGAGAGGATTTTCGTTGGTCAGGAGCTTTTCATTCCTGATACCTCATCATCCTCTCTTGCCCAGCTCACTGATGTTTCCCCCATCCAGTTCCAGAAACCGTCCTCAGGAACCATCAGCAGGCTCTTTGGACAGTCTTTTGAGAACCCGACAACCGGGACCAGTGAAATCCTCGCCGGAATCCTCATTGAAGGCGATTGGGGAGAAGCTGTTGTAGCTTCAGCCAAGGGTGAAGTGGTAGATGCAGGGTATGAGCAGAAGGGTAGGGGGAGATTCGTGATCCTCAGCCATGAGGGTGGCTACCGAAGCAGTTATTACCATCTGGAGAATGTAAGCAGTGATGTGCGCATCGGTGCAAGTCTCGAAAAGGGACAGGTTATAGGGAGTATCGGAACCAGTGGGACTGATTATGAGCAACCGACGCTCTTCTTCAGCATCGAACAATCTGGAATTGCGCTTGATCCCCTGCAATTCTTCTAGGATAATTGTGGATACCAAAAAGGAGACCGCAAATGCAGTCTCCTTCCCTTTTGCTGTTTGGGCAAATCCTTAAGCATTCTTTCCGCAGCAATGCTTGTATTTCTTACCGCTCCCGCATGGGCATGGGTCATTCCTTCCCACCTTTGGGGTCTGTCTTCTTACCGTAACCGGAGCCGTCTCCCCTTCACCCTGTACTCGCCGGGGACCTTGGCTTGCACTACTGAAAGCACCTTGTGCCTGGTGACGCTCCACTGTTTTGGCTTCCTTGACCTTTTGTCGGTACTGCTGTTCCGGTTTGGTAATCTTCACACTGACCAGGGTTTGTGCCATGAATACCTTGATTCCTTCAAGCATCTCGGTAAAGATCTCAAACCCTTCCACCTTGTACTCAACCAGCGGATTACGTTGTGCGTAGCTTCTCAGGCCTACGGCGTCACGAAGATCTTCAAGAGCTGTGAGATGGTCCTGCCATCTGAGATCGATCTGACGGAGGTAGTTGAAACGGAGGAAATCGTTGAATGGTTTCTCTCCCGTGAGGGCAACCTTGTCATCAATCTCCTTGTCGATATACTGCCGCAGTTGTCGTTTGTACTCCTCTGGTGAAGCTTGCTCGGGAAGGGGAGGAATCTCAAGGTGAAACGTGGTGAACATCCCCTCAAGCAACTTGATTCCCTTCTTGTCGTCCTTGCCATCGGAAAATACCTGGTCAACCATATCATCGCTGATATCGTGACAAATACCCCTGACACGTTCCAGTAGGTGCTCATCGCAAAGGATTGCATCACGCTCATTATAGAGATAATTTCTCTGTTCATTGAGCACATCATCGTATTCAAGAAGGTGTTTCCTGATTTCAAAGTTGCGATCCTCTACACGCTTCTGGGCTTTCTCGATTGCATTGCTCAGCATACGGTGTTCAATGGGCTCCCCATCCTGCATGCCGATCTTGCCGAGTATGTTCTTCAGGTTTTCAGATGCGAAAAGGCGCATCAGGGAATCATCCAGGGAGACAAAGAACCGGCTTGCACCAGGGTCTCCCTGACGGCCACTCCGGCCACGGAGCTGATTGTCGATACGTCTGGATTCATGCCTTTCAGTACC
>JAIMZO010000017.1 GCA_020054965.1 Spirochaeta sp.
ATCCCTCGTATATCGGGAAGGGGCTCTATTATTCGATGTTTCCCCTCTTGTTTCTATTGGTGTGGCTGTTCTACAGAATTACCTACTATGTATCTGAAAAAGAAGTTCGTAAGGCTGTAGACGAGCCCTTCCACTACTCACTGTTCTGTGCAATGGTTCCTCCACTAGGGGAGGGAGATCTGCAGAGAGGTAGATTGATTATTGCCGAGGACGAAATCATTCTCTATCGCAGGGATGGAAGTAAACCGGTGAAAGAGGCATATCGTCTTGCTATTGCTGATATCGAAGGGTTCTCTATTGGGAAGGTACTTTCTGTACGCAGTGGGGTTACATTCAAGGCGAAGGGTCGGGGTGAAGCCAAGTTTGTGGTCTCTCGTGCCCATGCAAAGAAAGAGGCTCTCACTGCAGCACTTGGCTGGAGTAGGCCTCATGGGAATATCGAGGTAGGAGAGGAAGCCAGTGGGGCTCCCTCTTTCAAGGATCTCTAGAAACTGAATCCAAATCCGATCCGCATTGGTTCAAGCTGGATGGATAAGTCACCGGTAGTGATGACCCATTGTGCCTGTACTCCTGCTTCGTAGAAGACGCGCATCCATTCAGTCAAAGCATAGGAAACACCTCCCTGGATCTTTCCCGTCACCCCAAACGCATTGCTTCCGCTGGATGGAATGATAACCGTCGGACCAAGGGAGACCGAGAGTGGGAAGGAGAGAGGTTTATCGTCACGCAGGTTCCACTGAGCCTTGCCCAATACGCTTATCTCATGATCGCCTTCTACATTCGCATATTCGAGGGTTCCTCCAAACTTGAAGGCTCCTTCTGCATGTCTGAGGAGGTCAACCTGGATATCGAAGCCTTTATCCGAACCAGGGAACTGATAGTCAAGGAATGAGACCGAGGAGTTGACCGACCATTGGAAAGCTTCCTCGTCGAAGGTGACAGCACTCGTGGCTGCTGAAGGTATACCAGGCTTGAGGACAACCTTCTGTGTTTCTTCTTCGGGCAAGGGAAGGGTCTCCTGTTCTTCTTTTTTCCTTGGTTCTTCTTCCAGTTCAAGGGCAGGAGTTGCTTTCTCCATCAGGCCTTTCTCCTCCTGGTCTGTCCCTGCAACACGAGGAGGGGCGAATGGCACTTGTACCACCGGTCCCCTGGGCCGCGGAAGCTTGAGGATCCCGTTCTTGATCAAGGGGTCTACAGGTAGTGGCATCGGCTCAGTCACCTGTACCACCGATTGCTGAGCTTCCATCTTCATCACTGGCATACTTGGGGTAGGGGGTTCTTGGACGGCCTCCTCGGAATATTGCATAAGTTCCGGGGGGAGTCCTGTTGCTTGTTTTGGTTCAATATTTTGTGCAGGAGAAACCTGCGGTACCTGTATGGTCTCACGCTTTTCTGTTTGTTCACTGGTTGTCGTTTGTTCTGTTCGACTTTGTCCAGCCAAAGGTCTGAACCCCACATACCAGTAGGTACCTGCAGCCACAGTCAGGACAGCAATGACAATCAATACTACAGACCAAATCTTGTTCACAACAAACTCCTTACGATAAACTATAACAATAAAGATCATAGTTTGTGTACAAGTTTACCATGACTTGTAACTATTAATGAGAAGAATTCCTGTTTTTCTTATGAAGAGGCACTCTCCTCCTATTTGATAGTACCCAATTTGGTGAATATCCCTGCTCATCACTCCGTGCTAGTTTCAGCATATGGAGGAATATGTGCGTACATTGATGATTCTTATCCCACTGCTCATCATCTGCAGCCCGCTCTTTGGGGCAGGACCTACCTTGTACTATTCTGTGGACAGCACACTCATCGATGCACTATGGACGGAAACGATACTCGCCCGTGCGGATGTTGGTCTCTCCCTTGATGAGCAGTTCGCCCTCCGCCTTCCTCTCAGTCTTGCCGCTGAGCGCGAGGTCGGAGGCCCAAGGTTATTGGAAACCGGCCTCTTCCTTGATTACTACCCCCTGGAGTGCGGGTTGCATCTCTCTGTTTCCCTTATCCAGGTAGGTTTTCTCTTCAATGATTGGTATGACGATGAGGAGGAATCCCTCCGCTTTCTCAATGAAATGGCATTTGGTTGGACTATCAACCCTTACAAGGGACTGCGTATTGAGCCGAGGGTGATCATACGTGACCCAAACGGAGTCTTCAGTTCAGCATACAAGACGCTCTCATTACGGTTTTCCCGCTATCCCATGATTCGGTTTTCCTTGCTTTTTGGGTGGTCTTTTACCCTGGAGCAAAAGAAAAAGATACAAGAGGAGGAAGGAACATGATAGGAAGAAGAATTGGTACCCAAGCTGTGGTATTGCTGCTCATTGTGCAACTCTCTGGTTGCTCCATGGGGCTGCAATCAGTAGAGAAACAGAAGATTTCGGATGACCAGCTCCTGCCAGCAGTCTCTGATATGATCGAACAACAGAAGGACGTTGTATGGCCATATCTGGAAGAGGAGATCAGTCGTGCACTTACCAAGAGCGAGCCCTCTGGTGAGCAGATTGTCAGCAATACGCTCTCTGAAGGTCAGGGAAGAGAGTATTTGGAGTTCTGTTATGCAGTAGGTGACCCCCAAGGGGAAGCGGATGTTGAAAAGGTGGTCTCATTTGCACACACATTGCTCAATGAAGAGGAACAGCAACAGCTGGACCAACAACTGGAACAGAGACGAAGCTTGCTTCAGGCAAGAGGAGAGAACCTTGCACGGGGCTTGGCCCCCAGCCAGCGTGCAGCGTTCTGGAAAGATATGCAGAAGCTGGTGACCAGGACACTGGTACTCTTTACCACCGGTGTGGTCTACGCCTGCATCCCAAACACGGTCTTCTGGGGGAAAATCTCAGCGGCAACTGCCATTGCAATTGCCAGTGGTGTAGTCTCAACCACGGTCATGTCCATCTGGAGGTACTACCAATTCGGGGGAACTCCCGATGAAGCATTCGGCGATTGGCTGAAGACGGTGACCACGGAGCCAGAACTCTCCAGCGCCATGACAGCCAGTGTAATTTCTGTGGGAAAAACGTTGAAGCGGGGACCGGTTGTCACAGGAATCATCATCTGTGTATTTGCACTCTATAACGTGGTGGATATGGTCAAGCCAATGTTGAAGATCTATGACTTCACCATCTAAATCGTGTGGATTTTGTTGCCTGCAAGTCCACTTTGTGAAATACTGGGCATTGGAATACTCACAATGAAGGAGAGATCAATGCCCAATACATTTGCTGATGCCATACTGAACCGATTTCTGCGCTATGCAGTCATAGATACCATGAGTGATGACAAGAAAGTAGGAGAAAGACACCCCTCCACTGACGGCCAATGGGACCTGCTCAGGTTGCTGGAACAGGAGTTGCGTGACCTTGGGATCGAGGATATCCAGGTTGACGAGCATGGAGTGGTTATAGGAAGACTTCCCTCCAACATCGACCATGATGTCCCTGCAGTGGCCTTCATGGCCCATGTCGATACAGCCGATGATGTGCCGGGCAATGGGGTGAAACCCCGCGTCATCGTCTCCTATGATGGGAATGACATACCCCTGAACGAGGAACATACCCTCAAGGTTGAAGACAACCCTGAACTGTTGCGTTACAAGGGTGAGACGGTCATTGTCACCGATGGCAACACACTCCTTGGCAGTGACGACAAGGCCGGCGTGGCTGAGATCATGAGCGCAGCAGAGTATCTGCTCAGCCATCCTGAGATCAAGCATGGGGTGGTGGAGTTCATTTTCACCAGTGATGAAGAGACCGGTGCTGGGATGGATACGTTCCCGTACGATAAGATCACCTGTGACTACTGCTACACCATTGATGGTGGAAAGCGGTATGAGATTGAAAGTGAGTGTTTCAATGCTGCAACGGTACGTGTCCATTTCAGGGGGGTGAGCTATCACTTTGGGGCTGCCAGGGGACGACTTGTCAACGCACTGACCATGGCTGCCTTCTTCGTCAATGCTTTGCCTCAGGCCGAGAGCCCGGAGGCCACCGATGAACGGTATGGGTACTACTGTGCACAGAGCATGAGCGGTACAAACACCGAGGTTGACCTCACCTTGTACCTTCGAGATTTTGACTTGGAGATACTCGACCGGAGAATTGAGGCGATCAAGCAGTTGGCGGCCGCCACAGAGGCTCTCTATCCAAATGGGGCAGTCTCTGTTGATGCAAAGCACATCTACTACAACATGGCACTGGTTGCAAAGAACAAACCGTTTGCCATGGAGAATCTCCTGAAGGCAGGGGATGAACTGGGATTCAAGCTTGAACAATCCCTGATCAGGGGAGGTACCGATGGCGCACGCATGGCCAAAGAGAGAAACATACCCTGCCCGAACATCTTTACCGGTGGACACAATCTTCACTCCCAGTTTGAGTGGGCTGCCTTGCCTGCAATGGAGGATGCAACTCGCTTGATCCTCAAGATCATCGAAGTTGGAGCCGCAACATGAGGCTCGCACTCTCTCTGTTGTTCCTTGTCCTTATCCTCTTCCCGCTCTCCTCGGCGCAGCTTGTCTTCAGTCATGATGCAACTGTGCCTCAGGAGGTGGTAGAAGGAGTGCAACGGGCACTTGAGAAAGCTCTTGTGGAGCGGTTGGACGAAGAAGGTGAGCTGGGTGCTGTTCTGGAAAAAGATGAGAGGGGAGAAGAGTATGTACTCTCCCTTTCCTACGGAGAGAGACAACTGACCTATAGGCTCCTTGGCGATGCCAGTGGGTATGAGAAGCGTCTTGTCACAGCACTCAATCACGATGGTCTTTCCCTGTTTGCATCCTTGCCTGATCTGAGCCTGACATCCTTCTCTGGTCGTGGATTTGGGGCCAAGGTTGAGAATAATCCCTATGCAGAGGGAGATAGGTTCACTGTTTTGGATGCAAGGGGGAGAGCGCAGGGAGTAGTGGTGGTGAGTGAAGTCGCTGAGGAAGAAGGTGTGCTGTTACTCTCCCAGATTTCAGGGAAACCGCTCTTCTTGGGCATGGAGCTGAGGGAGAGGGGGAATAAGAGCGTGGCACTCTCTCTTTCACTCAACAAGGATAAGGTATCTTCTCTTGACCTTATCCATACCTGGCCGCTTCCCATGCATCCCTACGCTGTTCAATTTGGTCTCGGTGCAACAGCGACGAGTCGTATCTATGGCAGTATCGGGCTCTCCGCAAAACTACCACTCAGCCAGCTCTCATCAGCAATGAGCCCTCTGGTTCGAAGCCTCTCCCTTGACGCTTCAGCCTTGTTTTCTTCCGGGTATGATCAATCCAGGGAAGAACTGTTTTATCAGGCAACCGGTGAGTTGGGTCTCACATATTCCCTCTCTGCTTGGTCGTTCTCACTCTCAGTCGGGAACCGGGTCGCTGCAAACAATGCAGCACTTCTTGAACAAGGGCTTTTCCTCAAGCTTACAACCGCGTACACTTGTACACTATGAAACGACTCTGCCTGAAAGCCTGTCTTGTGCTCTTCTTGAGTTTGATGCTTGTCTCCTGTTCCTCGCTCTCCCCGCTGGTAAGAGCGCAGGTAGAGGGGCTCCCTTCTTGGATATACTCACCTCAGCAGCGAAGTGGGGAGGTTGCCTTTGTGGGTAAGGGAACAGCTCCAGTCAACTATAATGCACGATTGTTGGCATACGAATCCATTTTGTACCAAATCTCCGCGTACGTAGGTGAGGATGTGTATGACATGTATTATCGTGAACTTACCACCACCAATGCCATAGCAGATTTCAATTTGACCATCGCAAGTGAATTTACCGTCAGTGAAGGAAGAGCAGGCTTCGATGTCTATCTACTCGCACGAATGGATGAGGCATGGCTCAGTGGAAGACGCACCAGTGTCTACAACCAGATGATTGAACGGGAACAAGCCATTGAAGCAATCTTGGAAAAAGCTGACCAAGCCTATCGGTCCAATGATGATACCGGTGCAATCAAGCAGTATCTGGAGGCTGCCATGTTGTCAGCAGAAGGACCGGTCAGTGAACGGAAGTTTGAAACTGAAACCCTCGTTGATAAAGCAATATCCTTTATTGAATCACTACGGTTCAGTCTTCGTAACCAAGTGGAAGAAGAGGCGAGAGTGACTGTGTATCTACGAAGAAAGAGTCGATTGCTCTCCCCCAAGGTGCTCAATGCCTCCATCAATGCGACATTCCAAGCAAGAAACAGCCTTTCTGAGACCTATTCTGATTTCTTGCGGTTCAATACTGCCAGCGATGGATATTTCTTGTTTATTCCCTATAACCAAGGCTTGGTGAAGGATGGCCAGATTGTCTTCTCCCTGGACCTCGAGTCAACCATCGCACAGCTGGAAAAGGCTCTCCCAGCGGAGCTGGTTGCAAGCATCAAGGAGGCAGTCTCTGCTGTTTCCATTACGTTTCCCTATACGCTCACCTCTACCGTCTCAGGCAAGAGCATTCTTTCAGAGATACAAGAGTTCTCTCAGGAAGGATCTCTCGGCAATGGGACACAGGCGCTACTGGTATTCAACCAGGAACTGAGTCTTGATGATATCAAGGTGGAGGAAATCGATCTCAAACAAACAGATATCGAAGACCAACTCGCTGCTCTGCAGGGAGAGGCGGACCTGGCATTTCTTGGAAGTGTAGGCGTGGTGAGTCAACAACAGGTACATGATCGCTATGTGGTGGTGGCAAGTGGGAATGTTGGTTTGTACGATTTGAAAACTGGAGCCTTGCTCTTTGACACCCTCTCGGTTGAAGCCGTCGGCTCAGGAGAGAGTCGTGATGAGGCTCAACGTGTGGCTTTCTCCCGTTTTGGTTCCATCGCTGCCTACCTGCAAAGTGCCAGGTTGTTCAAGCGCTGAACAAGTCCTTCAGTGCTCTTGGGTTGTTGCTGATGATTCCCATTACCCCTTGCGCAAGAAGGGATTTGGCCTCCTCTCTATCATCGACGGTCCAGGCACAGAGCTGGTAGCCGAAGGATTTTGCTTCCCTGATCTGCTCCTTTGATGGTTTCAGATAGGAGGGGTGGGTGATATGCCTGCCAAAACCGTGTCGCAGTATTTTGGGTACCCCAGGTTCATCACCATAGATGAGAGCAGTGGGGATGGCGTTCTTGCTCATGTGCTTGAATCTGAGCAAGCTGATGGGATTGAAAGAGCTGACGAGGCAACGGGATTCCAGACCGTGGTGATGGATTTCCTCAAGCAGAATGCGCTCCAACCCAAGGTTCTTGGTATCAGGGGCCTTGATCTCAATATCATAGTAGAGGTCAGTACCGCCCAGGGCAAAAACAGCAGAGAGCAGGGGGACATGTTCTCCATTACCGATGTCAATCTCCTTCAACGCTTGGTATGTGAGTTCTGCCACCTTGCCTGGGTGGCCTGCCACCCGCTGTAGGTCATAGTCGTGGATAGCGACCAACTCACCGCTTTTGCATTGTTGTATATCCAGTTCTATTCCATCAATGTGGTGTTCCAGGCAGTCTGCAAAGCCGGCTAGGGTATTCTCAGGATGGTCAACGGGAGAACCCCTGTGTCCGAACAACAGGGGTCTGTCGAATACCCGCTTCATCTTTTTCCTCCAAAGCGGAGATGGGAAACCTCATCCTTCCAGAGGTTACTGTCCACCGTCTCAAGGATGAGCGGCATGTTCTCAAAGCGTGAATCGCTTGCAATATGTTCAAAGGTGGCCCATCCAATGCTTCCCAATCCCAGACTTGCATGTCGGTCAAGATGACTTCCGGCACTGCTCTTTGCATCGTTCAAGTGCATTCCCTTGAGGTGGGAGAGACCAATAAGTGAATCGAACTGGTCAATTGCAGCATCGAACTCATCGGGACTTCCCATGGAGTATCCCGCAGCATGGGCGTGGCAGGTGTCTATGCAGAAACCGATACGCTCCCTCTTTGAGCATCGTCCAAAGAGGAATGCGAGCTCCTCAAAGGATGAGCCCAGGTTTGTCCCCTGTCCTGCAGTGTTCTCAATGACTGCTATGGCATGCTCGGTTTCACTGAGGGCTATGTCGATGCTCTGGGCAACCAGCGAAAGGCTCTCCTTGGTATCGACGAGTCCCAAGTGGGAGCCGGGATGGAAGTTGAGAAGGCTCAATCCCAGTTGTTCGACCCGCCTCAGCTCATCGATGAAAGCTTCCAGGCTCTTCTTTCGTTTTTCATTGTCTGGATTGCCCATGTTGATAAGATAACTATCGTGTACCAGCACCTGTTGTGCTGTGAAGCCTAACTCCGCCATGGTAGACTTGAACAGTTCTATGGTTTCCGTCTCCAAGTCCTTGGATTTCCATTGCCGTTGGTTCTTGGTGAACATGCCGAAGGCATTGGCTCCAAGATCGTAAGCTTGGATGACTGCATTTTGTACACCGCCGGCAATACTGGTATGTGGTCCTATGGTATGCATAGGAGAACGGTAGAGCTTGAGGCAAGGGTTGTCAATCATGAGAACTCGTGATAGTGTCCACCTTACAAAGGAGCGAAAGAGCATGATACAACGGCAATGGGCCTTAGGGGATGAGCTCGCGGGCTTCCAGCTGGTGGAGATTACCCAGCTTGATGAGTATGAGGGAACCGGATACCTGTTCCGACATATCGAGACCAATATGGAGGTCTTTCAGCTTATCAATTCCGATAGGGAGCGTTTCTTCAGCTATGTCTTCCGGACGCTTCCCTACAATGATTGCGGTATTGCCCATATCCTGGAACACAGTGTGTTGGCAGGAAGCCAACGCTATCCAGTGAGAGATCCGTTCATGACCCTGCTCAAGGGCAGCACCAACACCTTCATGAACGCCATGACCTACCCGGATAAGACCATGTATCCCGGCGCAAGTCCATTGAAAAAAGATTTTGAGAATCTTTTTCATGTATATACTGATGCCGTTTTCGCCCCCCTGCTTCGTGAGGAGACCTTCTGGCAGGAGGGTGTACGCCTTGTTTGTGATGAGGAGAGTTGCCACTTCGAGGGAGTGGTCTACAATGAGATGCTGGGTGACAGTGCCGACCACGATTCAATCGTCGGCAAGGGTAGCATACGCTCCCTCTTTCCCGATACCCCATACTCCTTTGATTCAGGAGGTAACCCAGAGCAGATCGTCCGTCTGGATTACCAGCAGTTCAGATCCTTCTACAGCCAGTTTTATCATCCTTCAAACTGTAAGCTCTTCTTGTATGGTGACCTGGAGGTAGGGGAGTACCTCTCATTCCTTGATGAGGAATACCTGAAGACACGAGGATCACTCAAGGTAAACAGCCTCTGCCCAACATCTGAGCCATGGAAAAAGGAAAGGAGTGTTACTCTTACCAGCCCGATGGAAGATGGGCAGACAAAGGAAAGTGCCTCGGTTGTGTTGTCCTGGGTGACCACTGATGTCACCGACCCTTTGCAAGTCATCACCCTTTCCACACTGGTTGATCTCTTGCTTGGGAACCAAGCGGCACCCTTGTACAAGGCACTCCTTGATAGTGGGCTGGGTGTAGACATCTCTCCTGAGAGCGGGATGAGTGCGGACTTCAGGCAGATGCCGTTCTTGGTGGGGTTCAAGGGCATCAACCCGGATTTGGCGGAGGAAGCAAAGGCATGTATCATGAAGGCCTTGCAGACCATTGTGAAAGAGGGACTTGAACCGGAAATGGTAGCCTCATCCTTGAAAAGGATTCGCTTCAAGCAACTGGAAATACCTGGAGGTATTCCCAACGGGCTCAGGGCTCTCAATAGAAGTCTCCGAGGGTGGCTCTACGACCTTTCTCCCTGTGCGACGATAGAATCGGGGAAACCGCTTGAGGCACTTGAGAAGGAACTGCACAAGGATCCTCGTTACTTTGAGAAATGGATCAAGCGCCATCTTCTGGATAATCCACACCGTTGCCTGGTTACCGTGAAACCCGATGGGGAACACCAGAAGAGGCAGATGGATGCCATTGCACGATATGCAACACAGATCACGGAGTCCATGGATAAGAAAGAGATCAAGCTTCTGCAGGAACAGAACCAGCGTTTCCTGCAGTTTGAGTTGGAAGGAGATACCCCGGAGGCATTGGCTACCATCCCACGCCTCCATCTGGAAGACCTTCCCAGTACCATCCGTCCCAATACTCACCAAGAGGTGCAGTGTGCAGGGCAGCCACTCTTCATACGTCCACAGTTTTGCAACCAGATAGTCTATGCAGACTTTGCATTCAATGTGGAAGACCTCAGTGAGCGTGAGCTGATCCTGTTACCGTTGTACACCCGGATACTCCAGACCACTGGTCTTGGGAAACTTTCCTATGCGCAGGTAGCGACCAGGCTGAAACACCTCACGGGTGATTTCAATGTCTATGGTGAATTGGGTAGTGCCTGCAACAACAATGATGTCTTGACGTTGCTGTGCAGGGTCAAGACGCTCAAAGAAGATTTTGCACCTGCAATGGAGTTCATCCAGCAGCTGCTCTCTGGTGCAAATGTAGGGGATTTGAAGCAGTTGAAGCTGGTTCTGAATAATTTCAGGACTGATTTCGCTGATAGTGTGACTTATAGTGCCCACAGTTTTGCTAGTCTCTGCGCTGCAAGTGTCTTCTCTCCCATCCAGTGGGAAGGTGAGCAACTTTCGGGGCTCCACCAGTGGTTCTTCCTGGAGTCGATAGGAGAGAAGGACCTTCCCTCCATTGCCCAGGAACTGGAACAGTTACAGAAAAAGCTTTCCAACCGCAGGAGATTATTGCTGCATCTCAGCTGTGATGAAGAGTTGGTCCAAGAGCTCGTTCCCGTATATGAAGCATTCACTGAAGCATTTGCCGATCTGGGGGCGGTGCAACCAAGACCACGCTCCTACAACGAAGTAAGTAAGGGATCCATCCATGAGGTCCAGCTTTACCGGCTTCCTGCAACCGTTAGTTATGCAGCATGGGCCATGCGAACTGAGAAGCGGGAAACCGTCTTGCAGGCTGCACAGATTCTCCTTGCAAATATCTTGACGGGCAATGATCTGTGGGAAGTCATCAGGGGCCAGGGTGGTGCCTATGGCGTTGCTGCAAATGCTGATGTCATGGAAGAGATTTGTATATTCTCCACCTACAGGGATCCCCGAATTGCCGGCAGCTATCGTGATTTCATCCAGATTCTCAACAAATATGCCCAAATTGATATTGATTCCGTGCATATTGAAAATGCCCTGATTGCAACCATCGGCAGTGAACTGAAACCCCTGTCCCCAAGCCAGGATTCCATCCTCGCTTTCAGACGGTTGCTCTATCATATCAGTGATGAGTTCAGGGCCATGAGGCGTCAGCATCTCTTGCAGTTGGATAGCAAGCAACTCAACGAAGGAGCGAAAGCCTTGCTCCGTGCTGCAAAGGAAGAGGACTCCTATGTAGTGCTCAGTGGGGCGCAGTTGCTGGAGACAGAGAAAGAGAAACACCCTATTCTCGACCGTCCATCTATACGTCTTCCACTCTAGCAGGGTCTCCCCAGATTCTGGATAGAGAGGAAGAGGATTGTGCATTTCTCAGCTTGAGGACCACGCACTGTTTGAGACTTGCCTGTCCTCGTGCAATATCCTCAGCGAGACTTTTGCAGGTAGGGCTGCCGCACAGTCCACAGTCGATACCGGGTAGCACTTTCAGGATATCTGCTACCTTCTGGAGTTTATAGAGTGCTCTGGAACGATCTGTATCGAGGCCCATTGTCATGGTTGCCTCAAATGGAGGCAACCGAAGGTCGTTCTGAAACGCTTTTCTCTGGTCTCGGATACGTTTGGTGAGCACCTCATCAAGCACATCTGGGAGTTGTTGGGAATAGTACTTGAGTCGCTCCGAGGCGAGGAAACGGTTTCTTACCGTGAGAATCCCTCCTACACACCCTTCTGCACAAGCATCCAGCTCAAGAAATTGCAAGCTTGTCTGTGCTTCCTCTTCGAGAATTTCCAGGAACTCAATGACATTATGCATCTCATCAACCGCAAGGGTACGTCCCTCGTGTGAGGGGATCTGGCCTTTGACCAAGCTCCAGAGCAGGGCGTGTTTCGTGCACATGGCGAAAGTAAGACTACCTTCCTGGACTTGGTCCTGTTTTGCAAGATAGGTGCTGACCAGGTTGTATGCGGTATCGATATTGATGATACCATCGAACAACCTGTTCTCCTCTGAACCCTCGGTGTTGAATTGGGCGATCTTTGCTGCACACGGGGTGAAATAGAAGATACCAAGGCTTGGTGATACTGCTGAAAGCTCACTCCTTGCAAAGATGGCCGTCACTTGTGCCGGTGGGCGAAGTCTGCTCAGGTTGTCCACCAAGAGGGGGAATCGGATTTGTATCAAACGTTGCACTGCTGGACAGAAGTTGCTTATCAGGGGTAACTCAGTAGCTTGCTCCTCTGCTTTCAGGACGTTTAGGATATCAACGCCGGTTTCAGCAAGATAGATATGGGTAAACCCAATAGTATAGAGTGCTCCGAGGATCTCACCGGGGGTGATGGTGTCTGGGAATTGGGCAAAGAAGACAGCAGGAATGATTGCAACACGGACGAGGTAATCGTCCAGCTGGTTGAAAGGGTCTTGCTTCACCTTGATGGCATTGTTGGGACACACTGCCATGCATTGGCCACAATCAATGCAAAGTTCCCCGTTTATCTCAGCCTTTCCATGGTGGATACGAATAGCCTGGGTAGGGCAACGTTTCATGCAATGGGTGCATCCCTTGCAGGAGGAGGTGATGACCCTGATTGCATGATGGAATATTGGGTCGCTCATGGTTCCTCCTTCAGGTCGAATCCCATGGTGATGTGGGTATGCCATCCTGCCTCTGTCTTGATGGAGAGCCGGTCACAGCTCTTCTTGATATTCGGCAATCCCATACCAGCCCCATATCCAAGCTCCAGAATCTTTTCGGTGGCTGTAGACCACCCTTCCTTCATGGCAAGGTCAAGATTGGGAATACCTGGACCAGTATCGATGACTTCTACGGTAATGGTATCCTCACCCAGCTCACAGACAATCTTGCCCCCATAGGAGTGGGCAATGACATTGATCTCAGCTTCAAAGACAGCAACAGTGATTCGCTTGATCAGCTTCGGAGGGAGACTCAACTGTTTGAGTAGCCTCTTGAAGTCGCTTGATGCAACTCCGGCTACCGAGAAATCCTGGGCGGGTACGGTATACTCCTGATGCATCTCAATATACCGGTTCCAATCCTTTTTGAAAGAGCATGGCACTGGCTTTGAACAGTGAGTAGGGAGTATAGGAGAGAGAGATGTTCAGCTCCTGTGCCATATCAATCATGTTTTGGCTTGGTTTCTTGTTCCGTACCAGGAGAATGTTCTTGATGTCGCTCATCTCGGCTGTCCTGATTGCCTGGTTGTTTGAGAGCCCTGTGATCAGGAGAATGTCGTCCTCAAGAATAGTCAATACATCACTCATCAAGTCACTGGCAAATCCTCGTGCAATCTCATCTTCAAGATGGGATTCGCCACAAATAAGCTGTCCATCTACACATGCAATAATATCTTTGAGTTTCATAAGGATGAGTATATCATGGACATGAGGCATCACGATAGGGGAAACCGGTTTTCTTAGGGCTTCGTATTGGTGATATCTTTTCATGGAAACCCTTGTTGAAAACAGATTAGTGGCGATGACAGTCATTCCTTTCTCTGCAGTGCCACAACCTGATACGGCATAAGCTGGATGTGC
>JAIMZO010000018.1 GCA_020054965.1 Spirochaeta sp.
GTGGTGCAACGGACATCATGATGCACACAATGGAGCGTTACTTCATCGTTGGTGATACCATGGATCTGACTGATGAGATTGCCGAAGGCTTGCTTAGGACGGTAGTCAAAGCTGCACTCATCCTGAAAGATCACAATGACGATTATGATGCACGTGCAAACATCATGTGGGCCAGCAGCCTCTCACATAATGGCTTGACCGGGGCAGGAAACGAATCCCGTGGTGATTGGGCTCCACACCAGTTGGAGCATGAGATGGGTGGCATGTTTGATGTAGCCCACGGTGCTGGACTTGCCGCAATATGGGACAGCTGGGCACGTTATGTCTATAAGCAAAAGCCTGAGCGGTTTGCCAAGTTCGGCAGTGCTGTATTTGGTATGGAGAGAACCAACGATGCCGAAGCAGATGCTTTGAAAGCCATAGGGCAGGTCAAGAGCTTCTTCAAGAGCATTTCCATGCCTACCAACTTCCGTGAATTGGGAATTTCCCCCACTGAAAAACAGATAGACGAGATGACTCTGAAAGCTACCTTCTTCGGCAAAAGGACCTTGGGTGATTTCCTTGTCTTGGGAGCAAAGGAGATCAAGGATATCTATATGGATGCCAACCAGGGTTAGGTATCTCTCTCCCAAAGATGGAGCAACAAGTACTGTTCAAGTGTGCGGTGGGGACCTTTTCGATCAGTTTCCCGCCGCATTCTTGCCAGTGCATTCCTCCTCAGGAATGAGCGATACAACCGAACAACCGGCAAGGTATCCTCACCAGGTCCTTCGAGTCGTTGATCCGGTCTGAGATTCAGCAGCTCGGCTGCTTCACTTCGGCTTACCACACTTTCCTTATGGGAATCCATCAATGTCTCAAGCTTTCTCTGCTGTTCATAGCTGAGAGAGAACAGGAACTCATTGAGTGCGTATACCACTACATCCTGGCTTCCTTGTTCCTCGAGAAACACATGCCAACGCTGGTCCAGCTGCATTGACAGCTGCAACAGTTCAACGGTACCAAGCAACGTTCCAAGCATGGGTACAAGGGAGTTTCTTGCTTCCCAGAGTTGTTGCAGCAACGGTGCAAACACTCCAATCTCTGCAGGTAAACGATTTTCCCACATGGTAATCAGTTCCCGGCTTGCCTTCCCTACCCAAGCCTCATCCCCTGCACTATCGCCTATGATGGAAATATACAGATCCTCAGCCATCAAGGAAAACAGACAGGCATGGTACTGAGAGAGTACAGCTTCCTTATACGCAGCAAGGCAGGATTTGTTTTCTGTGATCCTTAGAAGAAAACCATAGAGATGCAACTTGGCAATGGAGAAGGAACGCCCCAGTGATGCCTTCACCGGAAGATTGATTACTTCCTCAATACCCTGATTGGTCAATTTGGAAGCCAAGGTCTGCCGATTGCGACCCTCTATAGAGATTCCTAGATCATAATCCAGCGAACTCGATCGTTCCACAATGCCTGCAAGGGTATGCAAATCGTCTCTCTTGGATTTCAGCAATGAAGCAAGTGATGTATCCATTGTATCGAGCACAGACTGACATGCGTCAAGCAATACCAACTCAACAGCTGAAAAAGCACTCTTATCACTCATGTAAAGAAACCTACCTACACAATGAGATGCCTCACCATAGGATGGAACGAGGGAAATGTCCAGCGCAATGAAAAAGCACCCTCGTCCAGAGAGTGCTTTCCAATGGTTTCAACGGTACCTCTATTCCATGAATAGGCGTACCACCTCATCACTATCCCTGGCTTGTTCAAGCATTCGCCTAAAGACCTGGCTTGTACAGCTGCGGGCAATGGAAGCGAGCAGTTCAACATGTGCTGAAGCTTCCTTTGAAGGAGCCAATACCAAGAAAAAGATCCGGCTCTTCTGGCCATCCGGTGCATCAAACTCAACAGGCAATCTGCTTATACCAATCACAAGTGAGACATGTTCTACCACATCACTCTTGGCGTGCGGAATGGCTATCCCATTCCCGATGCCGGTGGAGCCAAGACTCTCCCTATCGAGGACAGCGTTCAAGACAGCTTGAAACTGCTCAGATGAATACCCTTTTGCCTTTGCCATCACTTCTACAAGTTCCGTGATCACACCCTGCTTATCGGTGTGCATGAGGGGCACTTTCACCAAATTCCTGTCCAATACATCCAGTACATTCATGCAAAGCTCCTTATGCTTCAAACTCCAGCCAGATATCGTCATCATCCCTGACTACCAGTACAGGGCAAGGGGAGGTACGCAGCATCCTGTCAGTCTCACTGGCAAGCTCCTCGCGTCGGGAACGGATATCAGTAACCCCTCCGAGCACCAGCAAATCTGCCTTTGTAGACTTCAACAACTCTTTCATCACTACGTGCACAGTACCTTCCAGTTTTACCGTTTCTATGAGTACTTGCTTCTGCTGGGCTAAACGGGAAGCATGCCGTAGATACCTGTCAGCATCCAATTGTAGGTCGCGTTGGTACTCATCACGTTCCACTGTCACGAATATGCCTGCCTTGACCAATTCGCTCAAGGCTCTGGTATTCACAACATACGCGGCGGTCAGTTTTGCATCGTGTTTCTCGGCCAGCTTGATGCCATACATGATTGCTGTCATCGAACTTTCGGAGCCATCGAGATACACGACAATCTGCTTAAATGGAACTCCCATGCAAACCTCCCTGTGGTTTCATCGTATCATCATCTTCTGAAGTGGTCAAAGCCTGGAGGGCTGCCTTGGCATTCTCCATCCTATCCTTCACTACTTTCAGCAGGATAAAATTCTCCCGCTCCTGCTCCTCAATGCGGGAACGCATCCATGCGATGGTCTCCTTGTTCTCCGGGATGACTATCTTTTCCAGTGCATTGACCTTCTTGATGGTCTTCTTTACTTCCTTGGCCAATCTCATGATGGATACTTTAAGCTCGGCAAGCCTTCCCATCAACTGCAATGTCGTCCGATACCGATCGATCGACAACTCGCTCAGGATACTGGTATCCTCACTGCTGAAGTAGGGACTGTGATCAGAGAATGAGGTATCGACCTTGGGAACCGTAACCCCCATGACTCTCCTTGAGCCCAATTCAATGGAATAGTCGATATTGACGGCTCCTGCAAGATTGCCTACCCTGAGCCTGCCCATCTGCATGATTGCATCACTCAGTGATTTCTGTGCCTCACCCAATGCATGAACAACCCTACCCTCATAATCAACTGCTTGGTCCACAAGTGTCAGAAGCTCAACAATGAGTATGGACCGTTTCTGGTCCAGCAACTCATAGCCAAGCTGGGCAAACTTGAGATCTTCACTGAGTTTGAGCAAATTGCTCCGGGTAGGAGCAAGTGTGGTATTCAAAACCCCTCCTATCTGCCGTAATGTTCGGCAATCTCCTCATCGGTGAGACGCTGCAACTCCTCGGATGGCAGTTTTCCCAGAGCCTCCCAACCAAGATCGAGCGTCTGCTCAATACTTCTGTCCTCATCGAACCGTTGGTTCACAAACCGCTTCTCAAAAAAGTTCCCAAATTCAAGGTACTGCTGGTCGAGTGTGGTCAACTCCTCTTCCCCGATAACCGAAGCAAGGTTCTGCACATCCTTCACATGACTGTAGGAGGCAAAAAGCTGGTTGGCAAGGTGGGGATGGTCGTCCCTGGTCATGCCTTCACCGATACCGTCCTTCATCAGACGGGAAAGAGAAGGAAGACAGTTGATCGGTGGATAAAGTCCCCTTTCCTGCATCCCTCGCTCAAATACAATCTGCCCCTCGGTGATGTAGCCGGTCAAATCAGGCACAGGGTGGCTGATATCATCGTTGGGCATTGAAAGAATCGGCAACTGTGTTATGGAACCAGAGCGCCCGCTGATCTTCCCGGAACGTTCATAAATCTCAGCAAGATTGGAGTACAAGTAGCCTGGATACCCTTTTCTCGAGGGAATCTCCCCACGCATGGTTCCAATCTCTCTCAGTGACTCACAGTAGTTGGTCATATCGGTCATGATCACCAATACCTGCTTCCCTTTGTCAAAAGCCAGATGCTCAGCAAGGGTCAGGGCTGTCTTGGGGGTAATGGTTCGCTCAATGGAAGGGTCATCCGCCAAGGAGAGGAAGAGAGCAACGTTATCCAATACTCCGGTCTCCTCAAAGCTGTCAATGAAGAAACGGGCAACGTCATACTTGACCCCCATGGCTGCAAAGACTATGCAAAAATCCCCTTCACTTCCCCGAACTTTTGCCTGACGGGCAATCTGCGCGGCTAGTTGGTTATGGTCCAAACCGTTCCCACTGAAAATGGGAAGCTTCTGGCCTTGGATCAAGGTTGTCATTCCATCAATGACAGACATACCGGTCTGGATGAAATCCCTGGGATACTCACGAGCTGTTGGATTGATCGGTTCCCCGTTCACGTCCCGTTCAGCGAATCCGTGTACGGTCCCTGAACCGTCCCTGCTCTTGCCCAAACCGTTCATAACCCGACCAAGCATCTGCTCGGAAACCGGCAAGGTGAGAGGCTCACCCATGAACCGCATTCCGGTACCGGGAAGTGTCAGGTTGTCAGTCCCCTCGAAGACCTGGACTACAACCACCTCATCACTGGTATCGAGTACCTGACCGGAACGACGCTTGCCATCAGGGGTGACAACCTCAACCAGTTCCCCAAAACCCACCGGATGGGTATTGCGCATATATACAAGCGGTCCATCAATCCTGCTTGCCCCTCGGTACTCCCTACCGCTGAGCAACCTGCGATCACTCTGGGCCATCAAGGATTCATTGCTAGTTTTCATAAATTCCTCCCATCTGGTCAATGGAGCGTTCTAGCCGTAGCTGGATCTTGTCAATGACCTCAAGCTCATCTCCCCTGACGGTAAGACGCATTCTTGCCATCTCCTGGACGGCACGAAGCCTCCTTATCTTTACCATTGGGACTCCCTTGTTGATCGCTTCCAGGCCCTTATCATAGTAGGCAAGGATTACCGAGAGCATCTTCACCTGTTTCTCCACTGAGCAGTATCGGTCTACTTCATCAAAGGCGTTTTGCTGCAGGAAAGCGGTCTTGAACAAAGAACACACTTCCAGGATGAAATTCTGGGTATCGGGAAGGGCATCGGGGCCAACAAGCTTGACAATCTGCTGCAGTCGCACTTCCTTCTGCAATAGATCCATGATCCTAAGCCTGTTCTCGTGCCAAGCTCCCTCACTGTGGTCATTCCACCACTGTTTCACATCACCAAGATATTCACTATAGGAGTCCAACCAGCTGATGGCAGGATAGTGACGGCTGCTTGCAAGCTGTCTATCCAACCCCCAGAAGCAACGTACGAATCGCTTTGTGTGCTGGGTTACCGGCTCCGAGAAATCACCACCGGGAGGGCTTACGGCACCGATGATGGAGACCGAACCATCGCTTCCAGAAAGATTTCGCATATACCCTGCCCGTTCATAGAACTGCGCAATACGGGTAGGCAGGTAGGCCGGGAACCCTTCCTCAGCCGGCATCTCTTCCATGCGTCCGCTGAGTTCGCGCAGTGCTTCGGCCCAACGACTGGTTGAGTCAGCCATAATCGCCACATGATATCCTTGGTCACGATAATACTCAGCCATCGTTATACCCGTATAGATACTCGCTTCACGGGCACTTACCGGCATATTGGAAGTATTGGCGATAAGGATGGTCCGCTCCATCAGAGACTGTCCGGTCCGGGGATCCACGAGGAGCGGGAATTCCCTCAATACATCGGTCATTTCGTTCCCGCGCTCACCACAACCTATGTATACAATGATATCCGCATCACACCACTGGGCAATGGAATGCTGTGTCATGGTCTTTCCGGTACCAAACCCCCCAGGGATTGCTACCGTTCCGCCTTTTGCGAGAGGGAACAGGGTATCAATAACCCTAAGGCCGGTAACCAATGGTTGTTTCAAGGGAAGACGGCTATCTACCGGACGGGGCAACCTGATCGGCCACTTCTGTACCATGGTAAGTTTCTGTTGTTTTCCATCTGGCAAGACCAGGGTCGCTATAACCTCATCTACCGTATAGGAACCAGGGGGAGCAATTTCACTGAGTATTGCCTCCTGGTACTGGGGAGGTATGATGATCCTGTGCTGGATCCTGCTGGTCTCTTCCACTGTAGCGATGACCATACCTGCATGGACACTCGTCCCTGCCTCAACAACCGGAGCAAACTCCCACTGCTTTCCATGGTCTACCGGATCATAGGAAAGACCACGTGAGATGAATGCCCCACTGGCCTCCATGAGCTTTTCCAAGGGTCGCTGAATACCATCATAGATGGTACCGATAAGCCCGGGGCCCAACTCGACGCTGAGACTCATACCACTTCCATAGACGTTGTCTCCCGGGCAGATACCAGTTGCATCCTCGTACACCTGGACAGTAGCCTGACCGTCATAGAGTTTGACTACTTCCCCGACCAGTTGCTGTTCACCGACTCGGACCATTTCCATCATCATGGCATCAGTGATATCCTTGACAATGAGGACCGGTCCATTTACTCGTTTGACACGTCCGATTATTCTTTCTTTCATGTATGTTCCTGAATCATTGACCTTACGACGCGGTCGAACCGTCTGAGACGGATTTCAACCTGGTTGTTGAACGAAATCGTATCGTCCATGGAGGAAACAATCACACCGAGGCCTTGCACTGGTTTTGGATCGATGTGCAAGGTAATCTTCGCACCGGTTGCTTTCTGGACCAAGGAAGCAGCTTCCTTGAGATGTTCCTCTGTCACGGGACATTGACGAGAGAAGGCGACCTTGGCTTCCTTGAGGTCCAGACCGATTGCAGCCTCTGCAATCCAAGTGCTCAGATGCTGGGCTACCTTTTTTGCATCTAGCAGCGAGGCTACACGCCGGAGTACCTGCTGGTAGCTCTCATCAATCTGCCTGAGATTGGCTTTCCGCTTCGCACTTGCGAGATTGGCCTGCTTCTTCAACTCAATATTCCTGAGTTTCTGCTCGTGGTCCTTTCTCAGGGAGGCTAGTTCCCGCTCAATCTTGAGGTGTGCTTCCTCGGCAATGCGCGCAGCTTGTCGTTGGGCATCTTCAAGCTTCTTCCGAGCATTCTGCTCCGCCTGTTCCAAGATACCTGAAAGCAATCGGTTGTCAGTTGTTTCCATACGAACTCATCCTACAATGCAACCCCAATCGCTTTATTAACGAGGGCACGCAAATCTGTGCCACTCTCCTTTGATCGGGGGGAAGGGATCTCGACAACAAGCGGGAAAGATTCAGAGAATAGGAATCGGTCCACTATGGGCCTGATCATATTTGCAACCTCATCAGTGATGATGATGATGCCATTCTGCGAATCATCCACCGCCTTGTCCCAGGCACGCTTTGCCTGTTGTGCATTTGTCGCCTGCATGCCGAATACACCAACCAGGGAGAACCCGAGTACGGTATCTTCGTCACCGATGACAAAATATTTCATTGGTTATACCTTTCCGAGGATCATCAAACTGGTGATGAACCCAAAGACAACCAGACCTTCAGCAAGAGCGATGAAGATCAAAGCCTGGCTTGCAATCTCAGGACGCTCACTGATGGCACCCATGGCAGCGCTACCAACCTTGCCAATAGCAGAACCTGCAGCTAAAGCACCTAATCCAAATGCAAGTGCAGCACTGAAACAGACCAGAGCGAGGTTGTAGTCTCCACTACTGGCAGCCTCTGTGGTTGCCGCATAGGCACTGGGAGCGAAGATGAAGCCGCTGGCAAGCAACAAGAGTGCTGTTGCCACAAAGGTCATCGATACTTTTCTTCTGAATGCGATGTTGGTCATACTGTGACCCTCCTCAAAAAATTCACTATCTCTGCTCGGATGGGGCGCTTTTCAACCCAAGTGGCTGATAGGCAACGCCCTTTCCGGTAAAATATCGGGAGAAGAACTCATAATAGTTCAACCTCAAAGACTGTATTCCTGAACTCAATCCTTCCAGGACAATCACCAGGATGTTCCCAAGGATGAATATCATTACCCCACCAAAACCATCAGCCAAGGAAGAAAGTTCCTTGAATGACTGCATAAGTGCCGCATGGGCAATACCAAGGCCTGCCACACGCATGAAGGAAAGAGTGTTGGAAAGATATCCGGTAAATATCTCCAGGATATCCACAAACCACTCCATGACTACGTCCATGGTCACGGCACCAAGATCTTGGTGTTCTCCTCCTTGCTTGGCTGAGATGTAGTAAGCGAGAAACCCTCGAAGGAAGAGAAGCACAAGCAAAATGGTAATGGCGGGGGCTATCCAAGGATCGGAGGGGAAGCTCTTGTATCCACTCTCCACAAAGGCAAATCCCATATAGATGCCTATTCCAAAAAGGATTCCACCGAGCAACCCGTTCTTATCCAAGGTTAGTTGCAAGTAGGCTTTTTTCCTGAAGAGATTTATCCAGTTCAGCACCAAGCCGGTATAGATGACAATGATACCAAACTTGACAGTTAGTCCAAGAATTCCGTACACATCAGTGATCAGGGAGCCCTCTCCTGCATGTCCTGCTACCACTGCCTCGTAGTTGAACCAGAGTGCAGGAAGAAGTCCCAGGCCAAAGTAGCTCCCGAAGAGTGCTCCGAAGATCATAGCCGACAGGCCCAAATATATCAGAAGATCCGTCAGGTTGCGGCTGATCATCCCATCCTTCTTCAATGGATTCTTTTTATAACCATACTTCCCCAGCAAGCCAACAAGCATAAGCACAAACCCCTGGCCTACGTCGGCAAACATGAGTCCGAACATACAAAGGTAGGCAACCATGACAAAGATGGTCGGGTTGACCGTTCCATATTCAGGGATACTGTAGTTATTGACCATCCTCTGGAATGGGGCAAGCATCTTGGGACTGGAAACAGCTACCGGTACCTCGCGTCGGGGAACCTGACGAGCCTCGGTCCACTCAATGACACACTGTCCATCACTTGCCTCAATGATCGCCTGCTCTACCATTTCCGCCTGGTCAGCAGGAACCCAACCGGAGAAAAGTGTTGTATTACGGGTATAGGCGAAGTAAGAACGAATCTGGTCACTGAGCTCATTCAATCGAAGATTAGCCCAGATGGCAAACAACTGGGTTTGCTGATTTGCTACCATTGCGTCAACTTCTTTCTCGATCTTCTCCCGATCAGCGAGTGCTTCCTGGTGTTCTTTTTCCAGTTGTTCCTTGATCATCGAAACAGCTTGTTGTTGCAATTGGACATCACTGGATTCCATCCAACCGAATTTTTCCAGAAGCGGATCGACCTGCCCTACATCACGACGGAGGGTCAGGGATATCCACAAGTCGGTATTCTCAATGCTTAAGAGCAATCCGCCAAAGGCAGCAATCTTATCCTTGAGGTCCTCACTGCGGCCTTTTGTGACCTGCCCCACCCTGAGGTCAAGGTATTCTCCCTTGTCCTCCTTGATATAGCGTTGCATTTCCTCAAGGCCCATCACCATTTGGTTGCTCTCTTTCTGTTTCTCTTTCAAGGAGAGCAGGTTTGCCGTCAGGTCATCCAATGTTTTGCTGAATGCTTCCAATTGAGGTTTTTCCAGGTTCTGTACATTCAGCACATCACTGGTTGGTACGGCAACATGCCCTTGCCTGAGCAAAGCTTCCACCCGATGTCGCATATCCTGTAGGGCTGAGCGGCTGATAGAACTCTGGCGGAATGAGAGTTTTTCCATCTGCCTGGAATCCAGCTTGTTGATGTGGACAAAGTCCATGACACCAAGAGCGAGCAGGGATTTGACGACCGCATCACTGGTCTGTTCCAGAACCACTGCAGTAAGTAGCTTCATTGGTCGTGTAAACAAATTCATACCAACACCCCCCTGATATACGCTTCTTCATATCCATAATACTTGCCGTTGAGAATAGCCTTCACCATGCTTGTCTCTTCCTTGAAGAGGAAGAAATAGGACAAGGAGAGTCCAATGGTAAAAGGATCTTGGGCAAGCATACGCTGGTAGATGGCTTTCCTGCGCTCAGCTAAGTACCCTTCTATCTTCAGGGTCTCAAGCACACTCGCATCATCACCTTGCACGCTGCCGGGATGCTGTTGCACCTCAAGCCCCGGATAATAGCGGTTGATAATTGCATGAGGATCACGCTCTGAGGAATTCTGCCTCAAATACGCCTCACTCTCCTTGCTTGAGACAACCTTGCCCCATGGAAGCAACAGTCTCTTCACTGCATCAGCATCCATATGGTGGTACCATCCGTAGCGTACCAACATCATAAGATTGCGCAGATCAATTTCCAGGAGAATCATGGAAGTGGCCACTTCTTCATCTGCTTTCTTGAGCGTTTTCACACACTCCATCAGATGTACATACCACATGCGGTCCAGCTCTGTCTCGAGAAAGAACAATCCTGATTGCTGTAGGTCATGCTCACTGAATGCAGTAACGGTGGCATGATAAGGGCTATCCTTCAGTGCAGCGGCGACTGCATCCCAGCTGGTTGCATTGATCAAGGCAGTCCAGTCGATGGGAGAGAGAATGGTGTCCTTGAAGAGATACTCACTGCGATGTCGAATCGGTCGTTGCCTCATGATGCTGCTGTACCAGAGCCGGAGTGTGTTTTTCAGGTTGTCAATCTCGATTTTTCCAAGAAGATGCCCGATCAGGTCGGCACTACTTCCCTCAAGATACCCTGCAACCTCCTTGTACATGGAAATCTCCATCCCAAGAAGCACCAGTTCCATCTGCTGGAGGTCTCCAGTTCGGTCGTATGCTTCAGCTACTGCGTGGTATTTGGAGTCACGAAGTACCCCCACAGCCTCTACCAAGGAAGAAGCATGCAAAAGATTTTCAATTATCTTGCTTTGTCTCATCAATCCAATCTTCGCCCGAAGTTTGGCGTTGATGAACCCATACATCGTTACACGATCACTGCTCATTTGTTTTCCAGAAAAGCATCAAAATCTGTCTTGCAGACTTGCTCAACGATTGAATGTGCAATAGCCTCAAGAGTATCCTTTGAAAGGTTGCTCGATATATTCAAGCTCTCTTCATACTCCTCAACTTCAGTCCTCGCTTCAGTTTCGGCCTGTTCCAATTGTGCACGAAGACGTTCACGTTCTTCTTTAATTGAGGAACGTATGAGTTCATTTGCAGCACTTTGGGCGTCGGAAATTACATCTCTAGCTGTATGTTCGGCGTCTCGTATGATTTCTTGTGCTCTATCTTCAACGGATAATACATCGTTGATTATATCGCTACGCACGGCTTCACTCCCTATTCAAGTCATATAAATCTTTTTTTATACTCTACCTTTTGGATAAACGTGTCAAGCAAACCTAGGGAGCTGCAGTGACAACCTGCTGCGCAGTCGGATCTGTTGCCTCAAGATCAATCATGGAATTGAACATATCCTCATCGAAGGCATAATCATCTTCAGTCACGAAGCCATCCTGGGCGAAGGATTCAAACCCAAAATCACGCTCATTAAATGGCGGGAAGATAATGGTCCAGAATGTCTCCTCATCGATACGTTCAATCACTTCAAGGGTAACTTCCGCGTCATACCCGGCAGCAAGCCCGGTGCCGAAGACATCTGTTTCCTCTCCAACCGGTACTCCAGTGAAGGCGTCTTTCACAATGATCCGTTGCTCAAATGCAGGATCAGAAACCCAGAAGTCCTCAAGCAACAAGACCCGTTCCAGGCCCAGGTCCTGGGAAGATATATCGGGAACGACGAACCTCACTGCATACCACAGATCATCCACTTGCAAATCAAAGAGATAGGTGCCGCTGGCTACTTCACTGATGATGTAACGTCCTTCCTGGTCAGTGAAGAGGTAGAGTGAATCATTTCGGATAAGTTCCTCTTCTCCTGCAGCATTCAATATCACTTCATACACGGGAGATGAATACTGGATGTAGGGGGAACCATCGGGCATATAGAGAACCCCACTGACAGTAAAGGATGGCTCCACATCCAGTCGGGCGACAAAGGACTGTCTGCTCCGTGGACTTAATTCATAGACGAATGAGGTACCGGTTGAATACTCACTTATCCCACTGCTGAATACCACGATACTGTTCGTGGCATTGGGAGTAACTGAGTTGTACAGCGCACTCCCCAGTGGTCTGCTCAATGCAGAGGGTGAACTATCCAAGCTTCGTGCAATCGAGATGTCGGAATCTTTCAGGTTCCCGACCGGTTTTACCAACAGGAAGGACTCCCCGACTGCCCTGCCGATACCGAATGCTCCATCAGCATACGCAAGGGCGGTACTTGCCGTAAAGGTAGTGGTCATATCCTGATAGGAGTTGCTGATCTGCTGCCTTAATGAGAAGTTTGAAAGCTCCCCGCTATGGGCCCATGCTGCAACAATGGAGTGGTTCCCTGGATCCTCAAAGCGGAACCCGCTCAGGGAAAGATTGACACTATCGTTTCCGGTTGGTCTCCAGCTCATTCCTGCAGATGAGGATGCAGTCCCATCGAAGAACGGCGATCCAGAACGAACACTTGTGGAAGCGTTGGCACTCAACTTTGGACTGAAGGTATAACTGCCTGAAATTTGGGCAGAAAGGGTTGGACTGAGTGGATTGCTGCTTGACCCATTGGCTGTAATGGAACCACTGAGAGAGAACCCAGAGAAAGGAGAGAACCCTGTTGCAAAGGAAGCACTCCAACCTGGGGCCTGATTTGCTGAATTATAGAGCAGGTTCCCTGAGAGCGTATAACGAATGTTCTCAGTAAAACTCCCTGAATATGAGAGTGAAAGCGTGGTATTTGTAGTATGGGTGCTTCCAGATTCCTTTGCAGGAATGGAATGGTTAAGTGTTCCGCTGATCGTCCCAAACCCACTATCCGGAAGCCCGCTGTAGCGGTGACTCAAACTTGCAGAGAAGGACGGAGTTAGCTTTGACGCATCCAGACCGAGGGAGAGTTGCAACTGCGATGTGCCGACCATGGTTGCATACACACCATTGAACATACCGCTGAACACACCTGGGCTGAAGGCAAGTTCACTGGTGAAGGTGAATACATCCGTCAATCCAGTCTGTTGATAGTAGGTGGCAGTGAAGGCATCAAGGTGGTAGGACAGATACTGGTCGTCAAACCAAGGGATGCTGAGAGCTGATGTGGTACTGCTCGATTTCTGCCTGGGTACACTGAAGCCAAAGCCGTAGAGGCTGTCGCCCTTGCCTAGCAGGCGGTAGTCATAGCCCATATCAACATACTCCACTCTCTCATCCTCTGGATGACTATCTGGAATGATGGTTATCTTTATCTGGTTTGCTCCCTGGGTAAACACAAAATCCCTGAGTCGATACGTACCTGCCTGGAATGACCGCTTGAAGACCTCTTCCCCATTGATGGTGATTTTTACCTCAGAGGGCTCAACCAAAACGATGCGATATTCGAACTGATTGCCCTTGGCTCTCTCGGTTCCGTAGGCATAGTTCTTCTCAAACGTAAAACCTACATTGGTATAGGAGTCAAGATTTTTATTGCTCAGATTGGTTCCCACATGGCCGAAACTCAGACGATGACTCGACTCAACAAAGTCATAGAAGCCGTTCCAAGTC
>JAIMZO010000019.1 GCA_020054965.1 Spirochaeta sp.
TTTCCCTGGCTGACCCCTCGTACGGTTTTCTCCAGTTTGTCCCCATACTGTACCCCTGCCTTGAGGAATACAAAGATGAGCCTCCTGATGTCCTTGTCTACCAGTCCCATGAGGATATCATGGTCTACGGTATCGAAGTATCTGGAAAGGTCGAGATCCACCAAGGAATGCCTTAGGGGATTTCTGTTCGTCAGGCCGGAAATTTGCCACCGGCTTTCTTCAGATTCCTCCTCACGGGGGACACCCTTGCCATTGGCTAGGTACTTGGCGCTATCACCTGTACTTGGGACTTTCACCCTTTAGAAAATGTTCATACCGAGCGCACAACCAAAAGGCCAGTGGTCGGGAAAACCACTGGCCCAAGGGAGTCGCGTTGTTTGGCAGTAAAAGTAAAACCAAGATGTAGTACCGGACAATCGCGTAAGAGAAAAATACCCAACATCAAGTAGATCAAAGCAGTAGGACATCGCTGGGACTGAAGGGCTTTATCCCTGCCAGCAACCTTCTATTCTTCTCCTAATCATATCCCTTCCTAGGTACAAGCATATGCCGGAATGTCTGAAATTGTCAATATACCTATGGATTATACTATTTGCATATATAAATTTATCGATTTTCTTTAGCACTATTTATTTACTGGAAAAAAAGTACTTGATCCTGTCAGAACATACCCCGATTTTTATGTAAAATTTGCAGGTTCTTGGTTATCTCCAAATTTTTCACTTTCAACTATGTCATGGCGGAAAAATAATTCACTCTTTTTTTATCTACATATTGACCAAAAAAAGCCTTTCCTTATATATTTGATTATAGCAATTATTGCTAAATAAAATTACTCATGGAGGTTTGCATGATTGATCTCTGCGCCATCCGAAAGCTGCAGACTTCCCTTCGCTACTTCGAAGACCAGCTGAAGCAGCAAACAGGACTCTCTTTCAATGATGCCTTGTTGCTGTGTGCTGTAAACAAGGGAATCTGCGAACCCAGTGCCTTGGCAAAGGAACTGGAACTTTCCCCATCCCGGCTTACCCGTATCTTGGATAGTCTGGAGAAACGTAAACTTGTTCAGAGAACCTTGAGTATCATGGATCGAAGAAGCCTTACCGTTGCCCTGACCGAAACAGGCAGTGAAATGGTACAAACCTATAGTTGTTCTGAACTCAACCTTCCGAACGAACTACAGTTCACTCAGTCACCCACCACCTAGGAGAACCTATGGAAAAGAAATATCTCATCATTGGAGGAGTCGCAGGAGGGGCAGGTACTGCCGCCAGACTCAGAAGACGGGATGAAAAAGCCCAAATCATCATGTTTGAACGCGGTGAATACATCAGCTATGCAAACTGCGGTCTGCCCTACTATGCCGGTAATGTGATAACCGAACGCTCCAGATTGTTTGTCATGACCCCTGACAAGTTCATGGAGTCGCTGAACGTGGAAGCCCGTATACAAAGTGAAGTTGTAAGGATTGATCGTGAAGCAAAGACTATCCACGTTAAAGACCTGAAACGGAATACGGAATACGATGAACGCTACGACGTACTCATCCTCTCCCCTGGGGCAAGCCCGGTAAAACCTCCCATCCCAGGGATAGAGCACCCGGCAATCATGTCTCTTCGATCTGTCAGCGATATTGATAGCATCAAGGAAAAAGTTGACAGTCCAACAACCAAACGTGCAGTGGTTGTAGGCGGTGGATTCATCGGCATCGAGATGGCAGAAAACCTGAAGGAGCGTGGCCTGCAGGTATCGGTGGTGGAAGCACTCGACCAAGTCATGAATATCATTGACTACGACATGGCAGCGGAAGTACAGCAACACCTCAGAGCAAAAGGGATCAATCTCTTCCTGAAGGATGGAGTAGCCTCCTTTGAGCATCATGGGTCACTGGTCAGCGTACGATTGCAATCGGGAACCCTGATCGATGCAGATCTGGTAATCCTCTCCATTGGCGTGAGGCCCGATACCGCATTCCTCAAGGACTCAGGCATCGAACTTGCAAAGAATGGGGCGATCAAGGTAGATGAATATTTCACCACCAATGACAAGGACATCAGGGCAGTAGGTGACGCTATTGTCTTTGAAAGCCCGCTCTCAGGGAGCCCGGTCACCATCCCCCTCGCCGGCCCTGCAAACAAGCAAGCCCGTCTCTGTGCAGATAATATCGTGGATGGGAACAAGAAACCCTATACAGGGATCATCGGTACCAGCATCGCAAAGATTTTTGACCTGACGGTTGCTTCCACCGGTCTGACCGAGAAAGGCTTGAAAGCTGCCTCTCTCCCCTATCGTTGTGCTATCACCCATGTGGGCAATCATGCAGGATATTATCCCAATGTAAGACAGCTCTCCTTGAAAGTACTCTACCACCCAGAGACAGGAAAGATCTGGGGAGGGCAGTCCGTAGGATACGGTGGGGTCGACAAACGTATCGACGTCATCTCCGCTTTCATCGGGAAGGATGGTACGGTCTATGACCTGGCAGAATTCGAACAAGCCTATGCACCTCCCTTCTCCAGTGCGAAGGATCCCGTGAACATGGTCGGCTTCATTGCCGTCAACGTCCTTGAAGGTATGAGCGACACCATCAGTTGGGATGAAGCAGAGGAGGCACGGAAAAACGGCACCTTCATGCTTGATGTAAGAAGTGAAGAGGAGTTTGAACTCGGTGCAATAGAAGGGGCTGTGAATATCCCCAATACCGATCTCCGTGACCGCTTGAAGGAAATCCCAAAGGACCGCGACATCATCCTTAACTGTGCCATGGGTCTGCGTGGCTACTTTGCCGAACGCATCCTTCGCCAGAATGGCTTTACCCGTGTAAGGAACCTCACGGGAGGCTTCAAGACCTATGACAGTGCAATGCGCGAACGTGAATTGCTTGAGCGTAAGACGGTACTGAGCATCAAGGAAGAGAGTGCAACAATCGACAATCTCAACGAAGATGGATCATTCCGCAGAAGGACAGAGAACAAGATCTTCAAGGTGGATGCCTGTGGATTGCAATGCCCCGGTCCGATCATCCGGCTCAAGAAGGAAATGGACAACCTCGAAGAGGGGGACCGCATAATCATCAAGGCTTCCGACCCTGGTTTCGGTGTTGATGTACAATCCTGGAGCAAGCTCACCGGCAACAACCTTGTTTCGGTGACCACAACAGAAGGGGTTATTGAGGCCGTTGTTGAGAAGGGAAATGCAAACATCTGCTCAATGCCTGATTCAGCAGGTGAAAAACCTGCCATCTGTGCCCCCGATAATGGTGCAACGATGGTTGTATTCTCCAATGACTTGGACAAGGCCCTCGCATCCTTCGTACTTGCAAATGGAGCTGCTGCCTCAGGAAAACAGGTAACCATGTTCTTCACCTTCTGGGGTTTGAGTGTACTACGCAAGAAAAACGCGCCACCAGTAAAGAAGGACTTCATGGGGAAGATGTTCTCCAGCATGCTTCCCAAGGGAATGGACAAGCTTGGACTCTCCAGCATGAATATGGGAGGATTGGGAGCAAAGATGATGAAAAGCCGCATGAAGAAGAAACATGTCGACCAAGTCACCCAGATGTTCCTGGATGCAAAGAGCTCAGGAGTCCGCATGGTGGCCTGCCAGATGTCTATGGATATCATGGGCATCACCAAAGAGGAACTGCTTGACGGCGTCGAGGTAGGAGGCGTTGCCACCTACATGGGTGCCGCATCTGGGAGCAAAGTCAATCTGTTTATCTGATTCCTAATAGTGGGGTGGCCTCTGGTCCGAAGGGACTACGTCATCCCCCATTTCATCCACCACATCAGAGACACGTTTTTCCAACGCTTCGAGACGGCTTTTCAGAAGTCCGATTTCTTTGGCTTGTTCAGTGACCACAGAATCGAGGGTTGCAATCGTCTCTTCCGCATAGGCAAGTTTCATTTCAAGCTTCGTCAGACGTTCTTCCATAGTAGTCTCTCCTTAGTAAGCATATCCTACCATGAGTGTGATTCCTCGACAACTCTCAGTGATGTTGCAAAACTGCGTTCATTTGTGCAAATTAACCTTGTAAGATGGGGCATCCATGGTATACTGACTTGTATTTTGTTGCAGAATGGTGCAAATGAGAGGAATTAGTATATGAAAGGCGAACGTGTTGCACAACTTGAGTTGTTGCTCCACTCCCATCCGGAAGGATTGAGGAGAGCCGAGATTGCGCGCCGTCTTGGCGTCCATCGCTCGACGATCAGCAGATATGTTGACGAATTGAAACAGTACATTGATATCTTTGAGGAAAACAACCTCATCAAGATAAAGAGCAGGGAAGAAGATGAGAACATTGCCCTCAGTGTGTATGAGAGCCTTGCATTCAACCTCTCTGCGGAGATGCTTGCAACCAGCAGCGAGTACCAGAATCCACACCTTGCTTCTGGCCTGAGAAAGATTGCCATGAATATGCGGTCCTATGCCCCGAAGATCAGTGAAAACGTCGTCAACCTTGCCGAACAGATTGATAAGAAAATTCAGGAGAAGAAGGAGTGCAGCAAGTTCAACTCTGTGTTGGAAGTGCTTATCGATTCCTGGGTATCGGGTCGTATTGTGAGAGTTGTACAGAGCCTGAAAGGATTCGACCCCATTGAGACGGAACTT
This sequence comes from Spirochaeta sp., assembly GCA_020054965.1. The sequence goes on from JAIMZO010000019.1 coordinate 4,615, forward strand.
GCCCCCTACTTCATAGGGTTCCGGGAGGAAGACACCGGAGGACGGCATCCTATCAGTGTGACGGGTAGATTACGCCATACCACTGAGATCATTACCATCGATATCAGCACCATCACCAGTGCAATCATCCTGGATGAGACCTACACCATCCCGGACAACCTCAAACCATTCAAGTTCCATGAAGCCGAGGAACACTACGAAGCCATCGACATGATTCCACTAAGCCTGAGGCTCAAGGAACGCTCAGCGATGAACGTCTTTCGCTCGGTAGTGCATGGAACCCCTGTGTTCGAGAAAACGGAAGAGGGGGATCTTATCTGCAACATGGATGCAGAGAACTCAATCGAACTCTATCTGAGAATCATCCAGTGTGGTGACTCAGTGGAGATATTGGGACCTGATAGTTTCAGGAAGAAATTCTGCAAGATGCTGAATAAAATCCTGGCCCTCTATCAGTAGTGACAACTCTCCCGCCTAAAGGCAGGGAGCTTCTTGGAAAGCATTCCCAAGAACTATTTCTGCTTCTACGATGTCGGGCTTCTTAGGCTCAAAGAGCGGTCGTCCACCATGTTCATCTCCACAGACGTTACTTTCCCGCAGTCCACGGGTACATGCCCAATCCCTCAGGTTCAAGCTGGCGTTCCTGTCACGTTCAACCAGCTTCCCGCAGGATGGGCAAATCCACTCCCTGACAGATAGGGGTAAATTCATATATCTTGTTTTGCAAGTATTGCAAGTCTTCGAGGACGCGTAGAAGCGAGGTGCTAGCACGAAGCTCTTCCCTCTCTCCCTGCACTTCTGCTCCATCCTCATCCGGAAGAATCCAAACGAGGCATCGGATATGGACCCAGCCAGCTTGCGGTTCCTGACCATACCTTTGACATTGAGATCCTCCATGCACACGGCGTCGACTTGGTTGTCATCAACAATCATGCTTGTGGCTTTCTCAATCGTATCCTTCCTCTGGTTGGCAATCTTTTCATGAATGCGGGCGACCCGTATCCTGGCCTTCGCCCTGTTCCTGGAGCCTTTGGCTTTCCGGCCTAGATCCCGCTGGAGCCTCGCCAGTTTCTTCTCCGATTCCGCCAGGTGCTTATGGTTCGGGAACTCCATGCCGTTGGAACATACGGCCAGGGTCTTGATACCAAGGTCGATACCGACTGTGGTTTCCCTCAGTATGGGTTTTTCGACCGGATAGGGGACTGCTGTGGTTTCCACCAGAACCCTGGCAAAGTACTTTCCACTTGGTTCCTTGACAATGGTGACCGTCCTGATTTCCCCCTTGAACCTTCTATGGAATACACAGGGTACCAAACCGACCTTGGGAACATACAGCTCCTGCTTCTGGAAATCAACCTTGCAGTTCTGGGGACATTGGAAACTCTGGCGTTCGCTTCGTTTCCTGAACCTTGGAAAGCCCGCTTCCTTTCTCTGGAAGAAGTTCTTGTAAGCGGTGTCCAGATTCCTCGATGCCATCTGCAGGGCCTGGGAGTTGACCTCGCCAAGCCAGGGATAGGCTTTCTTGAGAATGCTTCTGATTCTCTTGTTGCATTCGAAGCAGGAGAGAGACTCCTTTCTCCTCTGGTAGGCCTTGATCCTCATCTCCAGAAGCTTGTTGTAAACAAAGCGCACACTACCGAATGTCCTGGCTAGAGACTGAATCTGGGACTCTTCGGGATATAGGCGATAGGAATAGGTCTTTAACATTATTACTAGTGCAATCATATATCATTCGATGCTGTTTTTCAAGTATGACGAAAGACAGATACACAAGTTCACATGCCGTTTATTCCCCAACGGAGCGAGAGGAAAGGAATCATCATGATGGTTCCTCTCGGGAGCGAGTGCAGGGAAAGCAAGGTGAGATACCCCGTCCCTTGGGACGGAAAAGGAGGCAACGCCTCCTGAGTTCAGCTCTTGCCCTGAGGTATTGATACCTTTCATTCCCTCTCCTGCCACATGGTCTTCTGTCCCAAATACCGAAGGCCCGTACTGGCTGGACTCGAGGATGAGATTGGGACATTGCTCTTGGAAAAGGCAAAGGAGCTGGATATCCAGGTGCCTGGGATGGAGATCATGCCGGAGCATGTCCACCTGGTTGTATCCTCAACCCCCGCATATGCTCCGCAGTTCGTGGTCAACCAGCTCAAAGGGTTCACTTCCAGAACATTGAGGCAGAGGCATCAATGGTTGAGGAGCAGACTGCCGACACTCTGGACCCGTTCCTATTACCTTGGCAGTGTGGGAGCGGTCTCGGCTGATACTGTTAGGAATTATACCACCAATCAGAAAAAACGTATGAGCACTATCATCTCCCGCCTAAAGTCGGGTGTCTTCTCATGCTCTTTCTTATAATTATCTTGCCCCTTGTCATGAATGTCGTTATGCTATGGGGAGGAGGAAACAACTATGAAAGAGTACGAATGCGATCTTTGTGGGTATGTATATGACCCGAAAGTAGGTGATCCCGATAACGGAATCAAGCCCGGAACAGCCTTTGAAGATCTTCCCGAGGATTGGGTTTGCCCTCTCTGTGGAGCTCCTAAGTCTGACTTTTCACCCCGCGACTAGTCACGTGGGTTTCTAAGAACGGGGGTGGGTATTACCTTCCCCGTTTTTTCATGTGCAGAGCGATGCGTAGAGCACAGCAACTCACTGAGAAAGAGACTTTGGCCATTCTTGCCTGCCTTGGGGACGATTCCTACCCATATGCAATTCCCCTCAATTACGTCTACCTTGACAATAAGCTCTACATGCACAGCGCTCAGCAAGGGCATAAAGTCGATGCCATTGCAAACCACAGGAAGGTGTCTTTCACCGTTGTAGGCCAGGACCGGATTGTAAGCAAGGAGTACACCACCTACTTTTCCAGTGTCATTGCCTTTGGAAAGGCACGATTAGCTGAAGGGGATGAGTATACAAGGGCCTTCACAGCTTTCGCTGACAAATATGCAAGCGACAGGCCGAAACAGGAACGTATAGAGCAGATCAGAGAGTGCAGGCAGGCAATCATCATCGCCATTGATATCGATCACCTCTCAGGCAAACAAGCAAAAGAGTTGTCTCAGAAGTAGCACATTATAGAAAACAAATAGTTACCTCAGAAAGAAAAACCTTAGTCCTTGCACACGAAGAATGAAAACCATAGTACATTGAAAAGAGATGAAAGGGAGGAATCTATGGCAATGTTGGAAGTTATTGAGAAGAGGAGAGCCTATCGTGCGCTCGATACAAAACCTATCGCTGAAGAGGTCTTGTTGCGTCTTGCCGAAGCAGCACACACCGCCCCCTCATCCATGAACAACCAACCATGGAGACTGGTGACCGTATCTGATGAAACAGTACTGGATAAACTCAAGGAAGCGCTGGCCCCTGGGAACTACTGGGCAAAGAAGGCCCCTGCATTGGTAGCGATGGTAACCAACAACTCCTGGGGAATGACCCTTGGTGAACGCCACTATGCCCCATTTGAACTGGGTATGGCAGCGATGGCGTATCAGCTCCAGGCTGTACAGGAAGGATTGTATGTACATCCTATCGCTGGGTTCAACGCTGATTTGGCAAAAGAAGTGTTGGGCATTGCTGATGAAGACTCCATCATGGTACTGATGGTGGTAGGATACCCAGGAGACAGCTCCCACCTGAGTGAGAAACATTTGGAGAGTGAAAACGACAAACGCAATCGCCTTCCCTTGGAGAGCGTACATGCATTCAACCATTTTGATAAGCAACTGAAACCAAAGGGCAAATAGAACTACTGAAGATGCACAATCTCCTGATTGATTACCTCTTTGAGCCGCTCTTCTTCTGTGATGATCATCTTGCTCTCCTTAAGGAAGGTGCTGCCGATCATTGCAGCAGCGAGGAGAGCGGCCAAGGTGGCGAGCAACATGGGGGCATATTGCTCGGTGATCACGAGGGAGAAGACAAGAATGACTGCACAAGCAGCTTGGCTATAAAGTAAAAGCATTCCCTGGATGACCTCCTCGCTGATCCCCTGCCCCAATTCAGCAGCATACTGTGTCCCGATGGGAATAGCAGAGAGCAGGGAGAGCCCAACAATAGAGGAGCCAATCAAGGCAATTGCCTCACTGTTCAACAGTACTGCACCAATTTGCTGGCAGAAAACCAGAAGCAGGATACCCGGGATCGAACAGACATTGCAGAATACGAAGAAAAGTTTCCTCCGACGAAAACGGTCAGAGAGGGCGGGTAGTACTATTGCTCCCACCATCCCTCCTGCAAGCATGGCAATCCCCAAGAACCCATTTGAATCGGCAAAACCAAGGAACTCACTGATCTCATCAATCTTGATGAACAAGGTCATCAGTACACCCCAACCAATTGCAAAAATAATCATCAGCCCTCGGAGGGATGAAATGGCATTGATCGCCTTGAATGAGGAACGGTAGTGTACCTTGTTGTTGCTAGGCAAAGCTGAAGAAGGAGTGGGCGGGTACTCCCGTATCAACAGTGCTGAGGCAAGGGCAAGGGTCGAACTGAGAATCGCATAGAAACGCATCAGCTCCTCAAAACCGCTTCCCCAGGAGGGATCATCCGCCTTGGTCACAACCAAGATCGGCGAGACAATCATTACCACTACAAGTGATAAGTATTGACTGGCACTGGTAATACCCACAGCCATGCCGCGCTCGCGGATGGGAAACCACCGGCTGACAATCTCAGTGATACTGGTCAGAACCAACGCCTGCCCAACCGCAAGGATGAACTGGCCAAGGAGAACCAGAGAAAAGGTCGAAAGATAGATCCACTTGGTCATGGAGCCGAATATAATCAAGCCACTGGCTATCCATGTAGCCTTACGGATACCGAGACGGTGCAAGACATAGGATGCAGGGATGCTTGCAACCACAAACACGATAAGATACGTCAGTGAGAGCAAGTCCACTGGACGAGCGTAGGTGAGTGTCAGCTGAGACGCATAATATTCATTTGCAACCCTACCAACAGGAGAGAGGTTCAGCCAATGAACCTCCACAGAAAGGATCAGGAGTACCAAAGAGAGGAGAATCAACCACCGGTAGCGATATGCCTTTACACTTTTCATACTGTATAGGATAGACCATTCCACCTGATTTGTATATCTCCACTGGAAGAAGTGAACACAGTAACGTATACTCTTTCCATGCAAGAAACATTGGAACTATTGAATAATCGAAGAAGCATCCGCGCCTTCCAGGAGCGGCCCATCGAGGAGGAGCATCTCTCGCTCCTGAAACAGGCAACCCTCCGTGCCCCTACAGCAGGGAACATGGCTCTCTACTCAGTCGTTGAAGTCAGCGACAGCGAGAAGAAGAAAATCCTTGCTGGGATATGCGACAACCAGGAGATGATCAGCAAGGCACCCTTGGTCTGGGTGTTTCTCGCCGACATGCAGAAATGGGTGAACTATTTCCATGAAAGCGGTGCTGTAGAGAGAGGGAAAGAGCAAATGAATGTCTCCTATCGCAAACCTGGCCTGGGTGATCTTCACCTCTGCATGCAAGATGCAATCATAGCTGCGCAGAACGCAGTGGTGGCTGCAGAAGCACTCGGCATAGGCTCTTGTTACATCGGGGACGTCAACGAGCAATTTGAGGACCTGAGAGACCTCCTGGAGCTGAAACAATACACCATACCGGCATGCATGCTTATTTTTGGCTATCCCAAAGGAAAAGGTCCCACCAAATTGACCCCCCGTTGCCCCGCCCCCTCCATCTTTATGGAAAACCGATATGAGGAGCCCCACATTGAGGAGTTGGCACATGCTTATCAGGAACATGAGCAACAGAGAAGGGCAACACACTCGCTTCCCTATGAAAACAAGGGAACACTCGCAGATTACTACTACCTGAGAAAGCACACCAGTGCCTTTATGGAGGAGATGAACCGCTCAGTCAGTGTCATGTTCGACTGGTGGTGTGGAGACTAAAAAACTTGCTTACTCCCTCATTTCCCTCTACCATGATAGCTATGCCGTATTCAATACTTCTGGTTGATGATGAGTCTGCTGTACGAGAAGGAATTCGCTCCCGCACCCCGTGGGAGCGGTATAACTTTTCGGTGGTGGGAGAAGCGGGCAATGGAATAGAAGCCCTTGAACTGGTTGAGGACCTTCATCCCGATGTCGTCATCACTGATATCAGGATGCCCTATCTTGATGGCATGGACCTGATCAAGGAAATACACAATGCCTATCCTGCAACCACACTGGTAATACTCAGCGGGTATGATGAGTTCACTTACGCCCAACAGGCAATGCACTATGATGTGACCGAATATGTCCTGAAACCAGTCTCTGTCGATGATCTGTGTGTGCTATTGGAACGATTAGGCAATCGTTTGGATCAAGAGATTAAAAGAACACAGGACCAGGAAAGGCTGAAAGAGGTCTACCAGCAAGCACTCCCCCTTATCAGGGAAAAGTTTCTCCTCTCTCTTCTCACCACCACCCAAGCCACCAGTGACCAAAACCTGATCGCCAAGGCAAGGGAATATGGCCTTGATTTGGACAAGGATGAATTCATGGTAGCCCTCATCGAAAGTGACCACATCCAGAATGACCCGCTGCAGACATTGGCAATGTTTGAGGTAGTTGATGAGGTATGCAAGAAAGAGGGAGGGTCCCTGGTGTTCCAGTATGAAAACCAGATAGCCATAATCTTCAGTGCCAACGGGCATAAACAGGCACACTATGATTCAGTATTCAAGAAACAGACGTACCGAAAAGCTGAACAGGTCCATGCATACCTGGAGAAATACAACTTCCCTGTGGTGCTTGGAATAGGCAACCAGGTGCATCGACCATCAGCAATCGCCCAATCCTACAGACAAGCCCTGAGGGCTCTCAACTATAGTTCTTGTTACCCTGAGCAATCTCTCTTGTTCATCAGCGACCTGGAAAGCGCGTCCCCTGAAGAGCAACCCGGAGTTCTCCAGGAGCTGCAAGCCAATGTGGTGCTTTCGGTAAAAACAGGAAATGAACAGCAGGTAAGTGAAGCAGTTTCCTTTCTGTTTGGAGAGGCCCTCGCATCCCTCAGCCTTACCCAGATTCAGGAACTCGTCCTCTCCCTGGCCGTCTCGCTCCAGGATCTGGCTCATAGTTATGGACATACCATCTTCACCTTCTCAGAGGAAGAGGGAAGGAACCTCTTTGCAGAGCTCGCCTCGCTCACCACCCTGGGAAAAGCACGCCGGTGGTTCACCCATCTCTGTCTGGAGATCCGGGAGAAAATAGCCGGGCAACGGGAGAACTCACACATCCAGTTCATAGGGAAGGCAAAATCCCTGATAACCAAGCACTTCACTGAGTCTGGATTCGGCCTTGAGGAAATCTGCGAGATGATCGGCGTCAGCCCGTCCTACTTCAGTTCCACCTTCAAGAAAGAAGTTGGATTGAGCTTCGTACAATACCTGACTGCGATGCGCATGGACCGTGCAAAAGAATTATTGGTCAAGACTGAAGGAAAAACCTATGAAATTGCCCAGGCAGTCGGGTTTTCTGAACCCAACTACTTCAGCTTTAGCTTCAAGCGACATGTCGGGGTGTCTCCCAGCCAGTACAGACAGGCTAACCGATGAAGAGAGAGAAGCAACCGTACTCCATCATGACCCTCCTGACCTTTGCTATTGCGGTAGTCTCCATCTCCTTCACGCTCCTGATCTCTGCAATCCTTTACAGCCAGTTCTCTTCCCAGATCAGGGAAAATGCAACCGTCTCAACAAGAGAGATCGTTCGCCAGGTAAATGCCAACCTGAGTTACTACACCAATGACATTCTCACCATTGCCACCTATGCCCGAGATCTTGCCAAACAGACGAATATACTTCCCCGGGAAGAGATTGAAAACCGGCTAAGGTCCATCGTTGACAGCCGCCAGGACATTGTATGCCTTGTCCTCTTCGACCTCGAAGGGGAGACACTGCTTTCCACCAGCGATGCCCCACGCCGTCCGACAGAGGAGATCATAGGCCAGACTTGGTTCACAAGAGCGATCGGAGGAGAAGGAAACTTCTACTTCACCGGCCCTCACGTACAACAACTGTTCACTTCCAGTTACCCTTGGGTCATCACCTATAGCCAACAGATCAGCTACACCAACAAACAGGGAGAGCTCAGCCAAGGGCTGCTCCTCATTGACATGAACTTCTGGGCGGTAAGTGAGCTTTGCCAAAGTGCAAAACTCGGGTCCAGCGGGTATGTCTATTTCATAGACAATAACGGGAAAATCGTGTACCACCCGTTCCAGCAATTGATCAACTCAGATCTGTTCAACGAAGATCTGGAGTCAGTCCAGGAACACATATTCGGGACCTTCACCAATACATTTGAAGGAAGGGAACGCCTGGTCATCATCGATACCGTGAACAACGCCCGATGGAGAATAGTCGGGGTTGCATACATGGATGAGTTGATGGCAGGGCTCGATCAGTACACCACCGTAATGTTCATCATCCTAGCCTTCTGTATCATCACCACCATTCTCATTGCCCGTACTGCTTCTGCCTATATCAGCCGACCGATCAAGGAGCTGGAAAGGTTGATGAACAGTGTG
>JAIMZO010000020.1 GCA_020054965.1 Spirochaeta sp.
GGGGGACGGAAGCCGATCCGCCTGAGGCTGAATGAACGCTTTGGCTGTGTGGTCGGTTTCGATATCCAGCCTTCGCACTATAGGGCGGTCATCATGGATATAACCGGTGGATTGCTTTACCAGAGCAAAGGGAAACTACCGGAAGTTGGATTTGATGAGATCCTTATCTTCCTGATGGACCTGGTGCTGACAGAGATAGAGAAGCTCTCCATCCCATTGCTTGCCGTCATTGCTGGAATCCCCGGTATTGTGAATGCAGAAGATGGCATCATCATGTATGCAGAACCCTTTGGTCTCAAGGACTATGATTTCTATGATTTCTTTGCAAAACGCTATGACGTAATGGTCTTTGTGGAGAATGATGCCAACTGCACGGCTTGGTTGGAGATGACGATCAACAGGAATGTAAATCTGGGTGATTTTATGTGCATGATTGCAGACTACCATGAAGGGAATTACCAGTTTGGGGACCGTGCAGGTATCGGTGTTGGTATCGGGCTCTCCATTGGGGGAAAAGTATATCATGGCTCCCATCACAGCAGCGGTGAAATCTGCACGCTGAGTTGGAGGGAGCATAACAAGGGACAGACTGGTTTGCCGGAAGAGCTGCTGATCAAGTCTGTCTCTGACGAAAACGCATGGAAGACATTCATGAAAGATCTGTTCGGATCCCTCGTTCCCATCCTTTCCGTACTGGATCCCCGTGTGTTCTTTGTCCATGGGAAACCGTTCAGTGATGAAGGAAGGATCAGGGAGTTCCTCCAGGGGGAGTGTCCGCAATTCCTTGCTGTCATGGACAAGATTGGATGCAAGTTGCTCTTCGATACCAAGGATGAGTTTGTGGTAGCAAAGGGAGCAGCGACCATGTTCTTGCAGAAATTGTTTGCAGTTCCTGAGCTCTCTGAAATTGAAAGTCGTACCCATTTCGATTGGGAGGATGTAATCGATCAAGCATATCCTATGAAGAAAACGTATAAAAAACCCAGGTTGGAGGTTACGCATGCCTAAAACGCATACGCTGGCAGATGCGAAGCGAGAGCAGAAAAGGGCTTATTGGACCTTGGTGCTTCCCGGCTTTCTCATCTATATATCGGTCATGGCATTCCCGACTCTCTTTTCGATCTATCTCAGTGTAAGCGATTATAGTGGAGGAAAACTCTTTGGTGGCAAGCCGGTACATCTGGTCGGCTTCAAGTGGTATCAGAATCTCTTCGCTGATGAGTATTTCTACCTGGCATTGAAGAACAACATGTGGATTGTCTTTGTATCTGTGTTTGGACAGATACCCCTCGGATTCTTTTTAGCCTACGTGCTATACCGAGGAATTGTGAAGTTTGCAGATTTCTTCCAGACCATGATCTATCTTCCCACCGTCATATCAACCGTTGTCATCGGTATTCTCTGGAAATCATTCTTTGCCCCCTACGGTGCATTCCCTGAACTGGTGCGGTTATTTAATCCACAGTATGAGTATGGGATAAGCAATCACCCAATGCTGCCTGTTCTCTTTGTAATCCTCTGGATGTATACCGGCATGTATTTGATCATTTTCATTGCCAATCTGCAGAAAATTGACAGTGCCGTCATTGAAGCAGCCCGGATCGATGGTGCAACCGAGGGGCAAACGCTTCGCTACGTCATTCTTCCTGCCCTCTCAGGGGTGCTGGTTACCACAGCGATTCTCGCTATCAGTGGGTCGTTGAAGAGTTTTGACCTCATTTATGTTATGACTGCCGGTGGACCGGCAAACCGCACCAGTGTGCTCTCCATCTACATGTTCGACAAGGCCTTCAAGGGAGCCCCGCGATACCCTCTGGCCAATGCAATCAGCACGGTGATGGTCGTGATCAGTTTCATGCTTATCGGCCTGACCAAGTGGGTTGAGAAAAAGTTCGGGGGGAGGGAGTAACCATGCGTGATGTGAAAGATACCCGCTCAACCCGGGCAAAAATCAATCTTGGGTTGATCTATGCTGTCATGATTTTCTTTACGGTCATGGCTATCTATCCTCTGCTATGGCTTGTGATGAACTCCTTCAAGACCACTACTGAGTTCCAGTTGAATAAGCTGGGTATACCGCAGGATTGGGTCCTGATCAACTATCAGGATGCCTGGGTCAGGGGAAAATTCCCCACTCTGATACTCAACAGTATCATCTACACAGGTATTACCACGGTGGCAACACTGGTGTTTTCCTTCATGGCAGGCTTTGCATTCGCAAAGATTCCCCATAAGGCTACCAAGTATATCCATGGCTCCTTTGTCATTGGATTGCTGTTAACCCTCCAGTCAATCATGGTCCCGCTCTTCCTGATCATCAACTGGGTGGGATTGTACAACTCCCGCCTTGGTGTCCTTATTCCCTATATCGGGATAGCAATGCCGATGGGCATCTATCTTGGCACTGAGTATATCAAGTCCATTCCCACTGCCTTGGTTGAGTCTGCACGTATCGATGGGGCGACCTATATGAAGATATTCATCTCAATTATTGTCCCGATGGCAGCCCCTGTCGGAGTGACGGTTGCTATCCTTACAGTCACCGGTACTTGGAATGAGTTTATGTTGATCAATATCCTGACCAGTAGTGATGCTCTCAAGAGCCTGCCGGTAGGCGTTCAGAAGTTTGCAGGAGCTCTGAGCAGTGACTTCGGGAAACAATTCGCTGCATTGGTGATTGGACTGATGCCGATGTTGCTCTTCTATATGTTCTTCCGCAAGGAGATTACAAAGGGTGTTGCTGCCGGCGCTGTGAAAGGCTAGCAGGTGAAACTGTTTGACAGCTGGTGGTTGTGATGGCAGTATTAGTTTGTACAAAGTATGAACTAAAAGATAGGGATTGCTTCACACCTGCAACAGGGTGTGGTGAAACAAGAACCGAGCGGATGGGGAGTCCAACCGCAGGAATGTAAGAAGAAGTCATTAGGAGGTAAAAATGACTGGTTTTAAGAAAATTTCCGTATTGGCGCTTGCGCTGCTGATGGTAGTAACATCAGTTTTTGCTCAAGGTACCAAGGAAGATGCTAGTGCATCTGGGCAAGTAGAGCTTACCGTGTTGAACTACATTGACATGTCCGAGCCAAACAGTGCCAATGAGATCAAGATGGTATGGGACAAGTTTGAGGAAGAGAATCCAGACATCAAGCTGGTCCGTGAGGATCTGTTCAATGAGCCTTTCCACCAGAAGACCGAAGCCTACGTTGCGAGTGGCCAGGTGCCTGATGTGTTGTACATGTGGCCCAGTGGTCGTTCCACCAGCCTTCACACTACCCATAGCGTGAAAGACCTGATGCCGTTCCTCGAGAAAGATGGTCTGGTTGACGATTACAATCCAGCAACCATTGCTCCACAGTTCGCAGGATATCTTGCTGAACTTCCCAATGGTGTCACCACCACACACATGCTCTATGTGAATGCAAAGGTGCTTCGTGAGAATGGTTTTGATATTCCCAAGAGCTATGACGAGATGAAAGCAATGGTCAAGCCATTGAAGGCAAAAGGCATTGATCTGATTGCCATGGATAACATGGATGCGTGGGTCATGCAGAGCTGTCTCTTTTCCATGGTCGTTGGACGTTACGGTGGAGTTGACTGGTATGACCAGCTTGTTGCCGGTAAAATCGACTTTACTGATGATTGGTTCGTGAAGTCCCTTGAGTTGATCGATGACATGTATAGCTCTGGAATGATCAATAGAAACAGCCTGAGCAGCCCCTACGGTTCCTCTCGTGGTAGTTTCGCAAGCGGGAAAGCTGCCTTCTACATTGATGGCGACTGGTCCACTGCATCCTTCCAGACTGATATCACCACCGGCAAGGCTCTGATCAGCCCGGAATCCCAGCAGAACGATTTTGAGCTCATGGTCATTCCCAACCTTCCTGGCGAAGTCATCAAGAACTCCAATAGTGGTGTTGTAGGAACTGGCTGGGGAATGAGTGCCAATATTCCTGCTGGTTCCGCCAAGGAAGCTGCTGCCTGGAGATTGATCAAGTACTTGCAGGGCGTGTATGTACAGACGTATCGCCTGACCACTGGTGCTTCATTCCCTTCAAACCTCAATGTCGATGTCGAGAAGGTCGTGGAAGAGAAGAATCTTGAGCCGTTCATTGCCAAGAGGGCCGCCTACTATACCGCATACACACCGATTACCCCGGTTATCGACGGTGTCTTGCACAGTGATGTCTACAATGTCATCAACACCGGTTTGCAGGAAATCGGTCTTGGGGACAAGACTCCCGCGCAGGTTGCCTCTGAAGTACAGAAAGCCTGGGACAGCTGGAAGAAGAACCAGTAAGTTCAAACAGGCATAACAATGAATGGGGGAGCCGTGAGGCTCCCCTGATTTGTGCATTTCCATCTCATGAAAATTTCTCAACATATACAAAGAGAGATACTTCCATCGAGCAATCTAAGCTGATTGCCCTTAGTGGCTGCTTCCCCAAAGATCATATATCTTCAGTTGCTTCTTGAAATCTTCCAGGCTGACTTCTTCTCTCGGCTTGAAGGTGACCACTTTCTGTGCGGTAGGACGGATTGCAAACAGATTGTCACTGAATACCCCACTGATGCCTTCAGCTTCCAGTGCGACCTCGAAAGCAGGATAGGTACAGCTTACAGTAACGGAGAATCCTCCAGCTGTTTTTGAAACCTCGCTCTTTATCCCAGGATTCTTCAGGTTGCTCCGCTTCGGCTTCTCCAACATCAGTTGATTCTCGATGTAAAGATCATCGCTTTTCAGTTTCAGATAGATGAAGGTGTTCTCCCGATCAATCTTGCGTTTCTTGTGAAGGTTGATGGTGCACATATGGGAGCTGCTTCTAGCCTTGCAGTCCATGTGATATTCCATCTTGTTCAGCTTCTTGCCTTCATAGGTACAGAACTTGACCGAGAGTTTTGCATCCTTGATCTCTTTTGGCCCGTCATTTACCACGTATACCTCTACGATGCCGTCTTCCTTCATGTAGGCGACCGGGAGGGCGGGACTGTAAAACCGTTTTGCTGCATAGTGAAGCAGTTTCCAGTTGCCGTGGTAGTCGATGGAGGACCAGGAGGCAACAGGCCAGTTGTCATTCAGCTGCCAGTACAGTGCTCCCATGCAGTGAGGCATGGTGGTTCTCCAGTACTCGATCGCCATCTTCATCGCCTTGGCCTGTTGTACCTGCGAGAGGTAGAGCATTTGGGCGAAAGAAGAGGGGAAGCGGTAGTATCTGGTAAAGTTTTCCATGATGATGGGGTTGCCGCGAGGATTTTTCTGGTGATGTTCCATCACCTTGCTGGTAAGATTCCACATCTCTTCTGTGGCGTAGCTTTTCACTGTGTCCAGGAGCGGAAAACTCTGGAAGCCGAACTCACTCACAAACCGTGGGTTGATGGAGTAGTACTCCTCAAAGCTTTTCCCTTCATGCCAGACCGACCAGAAGTGCATGTCGCCCTTGCTGTCATCATGCCAGTTGTCCGAGTAATCATTCTCTCCAGCACTTGGGCTGCTAGGCCACCACTGCCTGCCCGGGTCAAGTTCCTTGATGACCCTTCCTACCACACCCTCATTGAGTCGGTCGTAGTCGATGACATAGCGGATATGATTCTTTCTCGACTCCTCGTACCAGGAGATGGCACCCAGATCCTCATTGTTCCCACACCAGAGGGCAAGGCTCGGATGATCCTTCAGCCGCGGTACCTGGTAACGGAGCTCTGCCTCCACACTGGCGAGGAACTCAGCATTGGTTGGGTACATTGAGCAGCTGAACATGCAGTCCTGCCACACAAGCAGTCCCTTCTCATCGCAAAGGTCATAGAACACATCTTTCTCGTAGAGGCCACCTCCCCAGACGCGGATCATATTCATGTTTGCATCAACACAGGACTGCAACAAATACTCATAACGATCGGGGGTCAACCGACCGGGGAGGGCATCGAGAGGAATCCAGTTGGTACCTTTTGCAAAGATATCACGTCCATTGACGTTGAATACCATGGGCTTGCCGCCATCTGGTTCAGCTTCGGTGCGTAAAAGCAAGGTCCTGAACCCGATGCGTTTTTCTGTCTGTTGGCTTCCAACGCTCAGTTGCAAAGGATAGAGCGTTGCCTTTCCTTCTCCATGGGGCCACCATCGTTTCACCTGTTTGCACTGAAGGCGGAACTCTATCTTGTTGAGCCCTTGCTTCATATGCACCGTCCCTTCTTGCTCTGAGCCAGCCAGCATAAGACGGCAATCAAGGCTCTGTTCCTGTCTTGCGTTGTAGATTACCCGCACTACAGCGTCCCATTGGTCTTTCCCCATCTCAATGGTATCGCAGGTCAATTCCTCGATGATACCTTCATCGATGAATGAGAGTTCAATCGGTTCATATACACCCATGGCGAGAATGCAAGGACCCCAGTCCCAACCACTGTGGCACTGACTCTTGCGTACCAGGTTGCGGTGCTTTGCACTTACAGGATACTCAGAGTAGGGGATCGGATAGGGAAGGGTTTCTGCCAATTCCACAGCTTTCTTCTCTGCACTGGTGAACGTAAGCGTGAGTGTATGCTCTCCTGCCTTGAGTTTTCCCCCTAGGTCAAAACGCCAACGACGGAACTGATTGTCCAGTCTGCCGACCTCTTCACCGTCCAGGTGGATGGTGATAATGGTATCAGCCATTTTCAAGGTGAGTATCGCTCTTCCTGCTGTGAGCATTGAATCATCCACATTGAACGTCTTGCTCAATACCCAGTCGTGTTGTCCAACCCATTGTATGTCCAGTTCCTGCTGGCCGATATAGGGGTCTGCGATTATCTCTGCTGCCAGAAGGGCTGAGTGAATATCGCCAGGGAGATTACAAGGTATGGACTCGTGTTCCAGAAAATACTGGCAATAAGGAGCGATTGCCTTATTGTCCAACGGGCTCAAACGCCAGATTCCATTCACATTGAGTGTTTGCATGTAGGGTAAACCTCCAAAAATAAGTATAGCATAGACACCCTTTACAGGGGCGAATTGTTCTTTGCTTCTCTCTTGAGGCTTTCCATCAACGAATTTATACTGCAGGGAACGACAATCTGAAAGGAGAGTGGAATGAAAGCAACTGCCAAGTTGCAATGGAATCTGAAGGCCTTTATGTTGGCCTCTCTCCTGACCATGCTTCTATTGTTCACGACCTATGGGCTTTACACTGCCTGGAAGTCGCAGTACGTAGAGGAGAGTAAACAACGTGCCCAGACTGAACTGCTGAACTTGCGCAAGAACCTGTTTCTACTTCTTGGCAAACAGGAGATGTTCACCACAATCTATGGCTTGCGTCTTGAAGAGAGTTTGCAAGCAGGGATCGTTCCCAACCTGGAAGATCTTCTCCCATACCTCACCGTATTGGAGAAGGATAAGCAATCCTTCAGCTTTGCCATCCTGGCCATGGATGGCTTGGTCATTGACCAGTATCCTGTGGAGGGCGGCCGTCAGGTGGGCTTTGATCTGAAAACTCTTCCCATGTATCGCCAGCATATTGAACACCTTATGCGACAGGCCTCTGTAAGCATTGATGGCCCCCTCTACCTGGATGATGGGAAGCCATACCTGGTGTTTCGTTACCCACTCCTGGTGGAAAACAAGCAAGCATGGGGACTGTTGAGTCTTTACTTCGAAATGGAATCATTTCTGCTTGAAGCAGGTTTGGAGGATCTCTCCGCGCAATATCGCTATCATTTCACCTTTTCTCACCTTGGAGGGGATGATACCTATACGTGGGGAGAGCAGTTCCTTGATGATTGCGACCCGGTTTCCATGATACTCACATACTCCCTCCTGACTTGGAAGATGGAAATTGCCCCGGCAGAGTCATGGTATAGCGGTGAATTGGTCTTGGTCCTATACGCGATCTTTGGAAGCTTGGTTTCCCTTGGCGCAGGAGTCTTGAGTTATCTCAGGCAAGTCAGGATGGAAACATTCATGCATCGTTCTCACACGGATAGCCTTACCGGACTCCTGAACAAACGGGAATTCCTCGTCCAGCTACATGAAGAGCTCAGAAGTGGGAGACCCTTTGCACTTGCGCTTCTCGATATCGATAATTTCAAACTGCTCAATGACACCTATGGGCATCTTAGTGGGGACAAGGCACTGCTGACTCTGGTATCAATCTTGAAGGAACGCCTGCGACATGATGACCTGGTAGGTCGTTTTGGAGGTGATGAATTCATCATCATCCTCAGGGGATGTACCCATGAAGAGACCTGCCTTCGTATCTATGAATACATCTCACACGTCTCAGTCCCCTTGGATGGAGACAACATTGAATTTGCTATCAGCATGGGGGTCGCATTTTTTCCCAAGGATGGCAGTACAAGCGAAGCATTGATGGAAGCTGCAGACAAGCGGCTCTACCAAGCAAAGCGTGAGGGAAAGGGAAGAATCCGCTGTACTGACTAAAAAACCGGATCACCATAGGTGGCAATCCGGTTGCATGCAGTACTGTGTATTGGTTATTGTGCCTGTTCCAAGGCAAGTGTGACCGTTGTCAGGTCGCATACCTCTGCAGGTCCATAGTACTGTACGGCCCCTGGGTAGGTGTAGCAAGTCTCACGGGCCCACTTGTCACGATGCTCTGCAAAGTACTGGAAAGGCTTTCCATCAAGTTCCACCAAGGCTTTCTTGATAACCGGCTTCTCCTCCCCGTGGCGTACCTCCATATTCATCATCATGGTGATGGGAATACCACCAGCTTCCCAATTCACAGCAGGTTCTGCGAGGTTGGTGACCGATGAAAGATACCCCGAGAGACCACCAGCGATCAACATGAATGCATTATAGCCAAGGCTGTAGCAGTAATCTGCATCAAAGTTGGTCGGGAAAGCACAACGGCCCTCATAGCCGAAGAAGTGGGTCATGGAACTGAATTTGCCGGTGTAGGTGCCTTCTTTTTTCATGGCCTTGAGCTTCTCTTCCACCATCTGGGCAAGCAACTTATCTGTCTCAATCCTGGAGACCTGCACGTTCCCATGAGGATCGCGGTCCATCAGGAGCTGTTTCTGGATCTCTTCAGGTAGGATGGTGAATACCTGGGCTGCTTCCTTGCTGAGCCGCTCTGCAACAAAGGCGATACGCTCGCTGCTGTCTGCAATCTTGTTGAAAGCCTTCTCTTCCTTGGCAAGGAGATTGTTGATCTGGCTGATCAAGACCTTGATCTCAGGGATGAATTCGATCAGTCCTTCAGGAATAAGGGCAACACCAAAGTTGTTCCCGTCTTCTGCACGATCAGCAACAACCTTTGCTATGTAGTCCACAATGCTTACCAGACTCTGCCCCTTTGCCTCCACTTCCTCGCTGATCAGGCAGATGTTGGGCTGGGTCTCCAGCGCACATTCAAGGGCGATATGACTGGCGGAGCGGCCCATGAGCTTGATGAAGTGCCAGTATTTCTTTGCACTGTTGGCGTCTCTCTCGATGTTGCCGATCAATTCACTGTAGGTCTTGGTAGCTGTATCGAATCCAAAGGAGATCTCAATGTATTCGTTCTTCAGGTCACCATCGATGGTCTTCGGGCATCCGATGACCTGAATGCCGTGGTTCTTGGCAAGGAAATACTCAGCCAAGACCGCTGCATTGGTGTTTGAATCATCTCCGCCTATGATAACCAGGGCATCAATCTCATGCTTCTTGCATACTTCAGCACAAACCTCAAACTGGGCTTCGGTCTCAAGCTTTGTCCTCCCGCTTCCGATGATATCAAAACCGCCGGTATTTCGGAATGAGGCAAGATAGTCCTCGTCAATGATCCTGTAGGAATCTTCCAGAATACCGGAAGGACCGCCTTTGAAGCCATACAGAGTATTCTCCGTATTGGCTGCCTTCTGTGCATCGAATATTCCACTGATGACATTATGCCCGCCGGGAGCCTGGCCACCGCTCAATATCACTCCTACGTTTCGCTTCTTGCTGATATCGCTATTCTCTCCGGCTATGAACGAAACTCTTGGAAGTCCGTATGTGTTGGGAAAGAGTGCCTTGATCTGATCTGCGTCAGATTGTGCACTGGTAGCTTCTCCCTTCTTGGGGGATACCTTGGTGATGCTCTCCCTCAAAATTGCGGGTAGCTTGGGTTGATAGGCATAACGTACTTTCTGCAAAGGGGAAATGTCCATGCTGAACTCCTCTCTAATTTGGTCTCTGAACTCCTTAACCATAGAACAAAAAGGCTCCCAGTTTCAAGCATCGTCGCTTGCCCAGTTGCATTTGCTCTGCTATACAGAGGTGATGAGGCATAAAATGCATCAGGAATATCCCATCAATGAACCTTGGCTGTTTCATCAGAGCTTCAGTAACACGACAATCGCATAAAAATAGAAATGTCTGGTAGTACGCACAAAAAAAACTTGGGAAATAAGCGGCTTACGCATTGAGCTGATTTGCCTTGTGTTTGTTGCTGTAAACCAGGGGAAAGGAATCCCACGTTCTATTCTGACTACGAATTCCTTTTGAGCTCTTTGAAGATACGGGTATCCTGTGAGCGGCTAGCAGACATGGGTGGTACTTTTTTCAAACAGCAACCGTTTTACTGTGGTGGGTTTGGAGAAAAGCGGTATGGGGCATTGCCGTAAATTCTATTTTTTAAGGTTGACGATTAAAATTTCATGTCCTACAATAAAAACAGGAAGGTCGGTATGTTATGAAGAAGAAACAAAGCAAAACAAAGATTATTGTCACCGCTTTTGAATTGTTTGTAACTGAGGGTTATCGCGTTGGTATTAACCGTATCATCGATAAAGCCGGTGTTTCCCGTGGTGCGCTCTATCATTACTTCAATAGTAAAGAGGATTTGTTTGAGGAGGTGGTGAAAACCTATTTCTTCAAGCAATTCCAAGAGTTGCCGGATATTGTATCGGGTCCTGGAAATTTTCAATCAAAAATCCAGAAAATCATGTACCTTCCACTTTCACCACTGTATGAAGTGGATCAGTGCGGTAATTATCAGCATACTGGTGCTGAGGGATATCTGACTATTGTTTCTGCCATACATCAGAATAAGCGTCTGCTGCAACTTCAGGATGATTATAACAAGTTGTGGGTTGAATCCCTAAAAACAGTGGTGCAGCAAGGCATAAAAGAAGGACAATTAACTCCCCGCCAAACTATAGCGGGCTTGGCAGATGCAATTCGTCTTATTGTAGATGGTGCACTGCTTAATGCCTATAACACCTCGTTGGAAGAGGCAAAGCATAAGCTGCAGCGTTCTGTATCCTATCTTCTTTCCATTAATTTCAAACCTGAAGTCGCTGTTATGAAGCAATAAATTTACTCTTAAGGAGGGTTTTATGAATAATTCAAGAGCTGCCAAAATGGTAACACGGTTGGCCGTTTCAAACAAAATTGTTCAAAAGCAGGTTGTTAAAAAGCTTGACAGCATGTTTTATGAGTCGATTGTAGCAAGCGGTGAAGATGACATTCCTGCTGTAGCGTACAAGAGATATGAGTGGGCTTCTTCATTGTTGTCTAGGGCAGTTGAGAACATCAACAAGGGGTATATCTCAAAGCATGTGATTGATCGTCTGTCTGTGGCTTTGATCGATGGTGCTTTCGCTACTGGACGAAGGGAAGCACGGGAGAAAAAAGTTGCCGAGTATCGAAAAACATATCAGACAAATCCACCAAGCTTTGCCGTCATTTCACCGACTCAGCGTTGCAACCTGAACTGTGAAGGGTGTTATGCTTCCAGTAACGGAGTTTCTACTCCATCATTGCCGTTTGAGACTGTAGACCAAATTGTTACTGAGCTGGAACAAGATGCAGGCAATCGCTTCGTTGTTATCAGCGGGGGTGAGCCGTTGATGTATGAAGACAAGGGGAAGACGCTTCTCGATCTCTTCGAGAGTCATCCGGACACCTTCTTCATGTTCTACACAAACGGCGTACTTATTGATGATGAAATGGCAAAAAAACTAGAAAAGCTTGGAAATGGAGTACCTGCAATATCCGTCGAAGGATTTGAGAAAGAGACCGATGAGCGTCGAGGAAGAGGAGTATACAAGAAAATTCTTTCTGCCATGGAATCCCTGAGGAATGTGGGTATGCCGTTTATCGTCTCTGTCACCAGTACAAGCAAAAATGCTGATCTCCTTCTTACTGATGAGTTTTATGAAACCTATTTTGACAAGCTGGGAGCCTCATTTATGTGGCAGTTCCAGCTTATGCCGATAGGACGCGGGAAAGAGGTTTTCGAGCTTATGCCTGATCCGGAAACACGTGTCAAACTCTACCGCAAATGGGAATCCTTGATGGCGAAAAAACGCTATCCGATGGCCGATTTCTGGAATAGTGGAGTGCTCACACGGGGATGCATTGCGTACGGGCGAGAAGGCGGTTATCTCTACATTAATTGGAATGGAGATATCATGCCATGTGTTTTCGTACCCTATACCATTGACAACGTAAAACGACTTTTTGCTGAAGGTAAGCATGTCGGAGATGCCCTCATGTCTGACATGATGCGTCGCGGCAGATCCTGGCAAAAAGGTAGCCAGCTAACAGATGCAAAGAATGTTGATAACCTGCTCATGCCCTGTTCCATACGTGACCATTATGCAAATTTCCGAGCAAATATCCTAACCAGTGATGCGCATGGCGAGAATAAAACAGCAGAGGATATTCTCTCAGATGAAACCTATTATAGGGAACTTGTGGCATACGATGAACGGCTTAGTGAACTTACTGAGCCAATCTGGAGAAAGGAGTATATGGAGAGTGCAACTGAGCAACAGCCTCCTGAAAAGTTAGCCAGAGCAAAGTAGAACCTATAGTAATGAAGGCGTCCTTCTCGAGGACGTCTTCATTATGTTCGGTGTGCAAATCGAATTTCACCTAGAATATCAAGAAATGCCTTATTCCCCAACGGAGCGAGAGGAAAGGAATCAGCAGGAAGGTTCCTCTCTGGAGCGAGTGCCGGGAAAGCAAGGTGAGATACCCCGTCCCTTGGGGCGGAAAAGGAGGCAACGCCTCCTGAGTCCGGGGTATTGATACCTTTCATTGGAACTTTACCATGGCCTTGAGTAACCTTATGGGAGGCAAGGAGAACCTTCTGTCCACCTCCTTCCCGATTGTATGGGCATTAGCTTGGAGGAATCGACCTTCGATATGGTCATTGTTCGGGTGG
>JAIMZO010000021.1 GCA_020054965.1 Spirochaeta sp.
GTATGGCATGAAGTTCCAGGCTGACTACCTTGAGTCAATCGGTAAGTCTGAGTAAGGACTTGCGAGTCATGTGACATTGATCGTGAGGGGTGGAAGAGGTTCTCTTTCATCCCTCAACTTCGTGATAGACTTATTATTGCAAAATGATACAAAAGAAAGAGGGGATACTACGATGAAACGTGTTGCACTTATCAATACGGTACGACCGGTATTGGGCAGTTTTCCAGAATTGCTGGAAAACATAGTGGGCCAGAAGTTGAAAATCCATAACATTCTTGATGATTTTCTCGCTTCCGATCCTGCCGAGATTGGCTATTTCTCATTGGAGAACCGAAAGCGGTTGTTCAATGACTTGCAATCCTGTGAACTCACCAAACCAGATGTCATTGTCGTTACCTGTTCAACACTCACCCCTGCAGTACAGCTCATCAGGCCGTTTATCAATGTTCCTGTCGTTGCCATTGATGATGCAATGACAGAGAAAGCTGTTCGAATCGGCAAGAAGATCAAGGTTGTCGCCACTGCCATGAGCACCCTCGAGCCCACCATCAGCAAACTCAAGATGGAGGCAGCAATCGCTGGAACCGAGATAGAGGTGGATGCTGAGGACAATGAACCAGCCTATACCGCCATGCGTGCCGGGGACATGGAAACACATAACCGTCTGGTACTTGAGATGATCAAGCAGGTGAAAGGGTATGACTGTATTGTCCTTGCCCAAGCTTCCATGGGTCATTTGCAAGAAGAAGCGGAGCAGTTAGCGGGTGTACCGGTACTGGCAAGCCCGGTTCTCTGTTGCCGGAAGGTAAAGAGCATTCTGGAAGGGGAAGTGTGATGCATACAGATATTCATGCATTTTGTCGTCTTGGTATAGTGGTCTCCATGGCCTATCCTTCTTGTTCAAATAGTGAACAAGACTATCATGACTCTCTCAAGAAACTTCTTGCAGATCCCACCTTTCAGGTTATGGAGATTGGAAGTCTGCCATTCTCATCGTTGTATGAGTCGGTACCTACCATGATCAAGAGTGCACATTGTGACTGCACCTACAGTGGACACTCCCTGCTCTTTGCGAAGAAGCTGAATATCAACAGCTTGGATGAAGTGGAGAGAGGGCAGGCAGTCCAGATCTTGAAGAAAGGGATTGATGAGGCGTATGCCATGGGTGCAGAGGAGTTCCAGTTCCTCTCACGTGGGTATGAGAAAGGGAAAGAAAATTCCTATCTTGATGCGTTGATTGCCTCCACAAATGAACTATGTGCCTACGCAAAAAGCAAAGGGTCCATGCCGGTCGTTCTTGAGGTATTTGACCATACCATTGACAAGAAGTCACTGCTTGGCCCGTCTTCATTGGTCAGGCAATATGCCGAGGCAGTCTGCCCTGTATATGAAAATTTTGGCATCATGATCGATTGCTCCCATATTCCCATGAACGGGGAGAGTATTGATGAGGCCGTTGAGCCAATAAAGCAGTACATCAAGCATGTGCATGTGGGAAATACCCTCATCAGTGATCCCAACCATCCCAGTTATGGGGACTGTCACCCACGGTTTGGCTATCCCGGTTCAGAGAACGACACAGAGTACCTTGCAGCCTTCCTGCAGAAAATGAAGGATATTGGCTACCTTGCTGAAGGTGGTAAGAATATTCTTTCCTTTGAGGTAAAACCCCAAGGGGGAGAGGATGCCGACTTGGTGGTAGCAAATGCCAAGAGGACGCTTCAGGATGCGTGGAGGAGGGTACAGTGAAACTGGGAAATACAACCATGGAAGTCTCTTCCATTGCACTGGGGACCTGGGCAATGGGCGGAGGGGACAGCTGGGGAGCCAGCGATGAAGCAGAGAGTATCAAGACAGTCCATCGTGCACTGGAGAGGGGCATCAACTTCATCGATACTGCCCCTGCCTATGGGAATGGCTTCAGCGAGGAACTTCTGGGAAGGGCACTCAAGGGAAAACGCAATGAGTGTATCCTGGCGACCAAATGCGGATTGCTCTGGGGGCCAGAGGACGAGGGGGCGGTACACAAGAGCCGTGATGGGGTGGTTATCCGCCGCAATCTCAGCCCGGCCAGTATTATTGAACAGGTTGAGAAGAGCTTGAAGCGACTTGGGACCGACCATATTGATCTTCTGTTAACCCACTGGCAGTCAATACCCCCATATTTTACGCCCATTGAGGAAACTGTCCAGGCAATGGAACGCTTGATTGAGCAAGGAAAAATACGGAGCTATGGTGCCTGCAACCTTACCCTGGAACAGTTGAAGGAGTACCAAGCCTATGGGAATCCTTCCTTGGTCCAGGAACGGTTCAGCTTGCTTACACGCAGCAAACAAGCTCTGGCTTCCTACTGTGCTGAACAAGGGATCACCTTCCAGGCATATAGCCCTCTTGAGCGGGGTTTGCTCACCGGGAAAGTCGATCTCGATACCAAGGTGGTGGGCACAGCAAAAGCGTCTGTGGCTTGGTATGATGCAGAGCACCGCCCCCAGGTTCTCCATATGCTTGACTCTCTGAAAGAGATGGCAGGAAGTTATGACTGTACTGTAGGGAATCTCGTCATTGCTTGGACAAGACAGGCAGAAAAAACAATGAATGTTCTCTGTGGTGCACGCAAGCCTGAGCAGATCGAGGAGAACAGCCAGGCCTTGTCGGTAGTGCTCTCAGGGGCGGACTGGAAAGCAATTGATGACCTGGTTAGGCCTCTTTTGACATAGTCCAGCTAGATAAACCCAATGAATCTGTTTCCTATTCAGCATTCAGTTCCTTGATGAACTTGATCATATCAATTGCCTTGGGAGGACAACCGGGAAGGCTTTTTCCCAGACCCTTGGTGCAGATGCCGACCCCAACCTTGGAAGGGTCGTTCACACCCTTGTATCCTTGTCCGATGCAGATATTCTGTTTGATGTTTTTCAGACGGTTCACCTCATCAAGACGCTTGAGGGCATGAATCAGATTTCCATAACAAGCAGAGCAGGCACTATCCGGCTCAGTATAACGACCAAGGTAGTTTGCCATTCCTGTAGGGCGGGCAACCGGTTCATCGCTTGGTTCATTCAGCTGGATGATGTTGGCTTTCCCGAGATCAGTGGTTCCGACCCCCAGCTGTTCTGCCATCTCAATATAGGGAACATCCTTGAGCTCAAAGCCCATGAGGGAGGCCCCGAAGCTGTCACAAAGGACACTGTCTCGGCAGGCGAACATCCGGTTGGTCTCAACAGGGTTGCCCCCTTCCTCGAAATCAAGATCGCCGTTCAGGCTATCAACAATGACCAGGTCTGCTGTTCGAACTGTATTGAGCGCAGCAATGGGGCGGTGCAATCCAAGTGAGTGGAACAACCGCTTGCTGCGATCGGATAGGCATCCTTTCATATTTTTCAGTGCACAAGTCATTGCCGTCTGGCAATGTCCCTTCAGGACTGGGAGGCTGATCAGGAAATCAGTATCGAGGATTGTCCGGCTGACCTCCATGGTGATCCCCCCTGCGGTTTTCTTCTCATAGGTATCATCCTTCACATCAACCAAAGGAACAGCGTATTTCTTGCTGATCTGATGGTACCCATTGACCCTGAAGCCTTCCTTTGTGGAATCCCCAACCCAGGCACTCTCCACGATTGAAATATTGTGATACCCCTTCTCCTGGAGAAATTCGATGATGGAAATGAGGATCCCCGGGTGGGTGGTTGCTCCACTGTCAGCTGTTACAGCAACCACAAGATTGGGCTTGAGAGCGATGGATGCGCTCTTATCGGGAAGGAGTCCTTCGAAATCGATGGATTGCAACAAGGCTCTCGTCATGTTGCCTGCATCTGAACCATAGGTGATGATGATGTCTTCTTTATTCATGCGTTGTCCTTTCCCAGGTGGCTGGTGAGGTCGTGGGTGATGTGCTCATAGAGCATATGCTTGCACGCTTCTTTTTCCCCGTTTTTCAGCAAGCTCATCATCTGGGCATGCTGGCTCAGGTAGTATGAGAGCTCATCTTCTGGAAGGTTCTGAGCAATCCTGAGCTGCTGGATCTTTGCATCAAGACGCTCACAGATGCTGATCAGGGCGCTATTCCTGCTTGCCTTGATCAAAGCAAGATGGAACAGGCTGTCCTGCTCAAAAACGGTAGCCCTGTCCCCGATTCCCATTGCATACTGGCAGTCGGCTGCATAACGGGAGAGTTCCTTTACATGTTCCGCGTATGATTCCTCATCGATCGAATCGATGGCAAGTTGCTCCAATGCGACCCGGACCTTGGCAATATCATCTGCTTCCTGGGGAGAGATGATCGAGACCACAGCGTGGCTTCTGGGCTTGATGGTTACCAGTCCATACTCTGCCAAGCGCCTGATAGCTTCCCTGATCGGAGTCCTGGAAACTCCAAATTGTTCTGCAAGGGACTCTTCCGGGATTTTCATCCCTCCCTTGAGCTGGCCAGAGAGTATCTGGTCCTTGAGCATGGTATAGACTTGGTCAGAAAGACTGTTTTGTATACATTTAGGCATACTTGGTACCCCCATTGACTAGTACTACTGTAAAAGGAATTTTCTGGTAAGTCAATGTTAATTGTGTACAAAAAACATTTGGCAAAGACCCTGCGCATTTTTTTCTCATGCATGGGTGATATATATGCATTATTTAACACCTATACAGAAAATTGTATATAAAATTTTCAAGAAGTACAAAAATCCCTTTGACAAGGGTTGCTGTTCATGATATCAATATTGTATACAGTACACAATGCACTGCTTGTCAGATGAGACCAATATCAAGAAACAGTGGATAAGGAGTTTCCTAGATGAATACAACAGTCAAGGAGTTGCTCAGCCAGAAAGACAGAAAGTTCAATGCTAAGGAACTTGCACTGCTGGCCGCATATTTCAGGAGCGTGATGTTCGATACCCTCCACACAAGTGGAACCGGACACTGGGGCGGAGCCGCTTCAAGTGCCGAATTGACCACCTGCCTCTATTTCAATCGCCTCAATATCAAGAGTGACGATCCCCAGTGGGAGGATCGCGACCGTGTAGTACTCTCAAAGGGACATGCTTCGATGAATCTCTACACCATGCTTGCCCATCGTGGGTATTTCCCGGTTGAGGAACTTCCAACCTTCCGTACCCTGAATACCCGGCTGCAGGGGCACCCCTGTATGAAGGCACTTCCCGGTGTGGACATGTCCACCGGAGCTCTGGGGCACGGGCTTTCCATCGGATTGGGAATGGCCTTGGCTGCAAAGCAGTCTGGAAAGCAGTTCTGGACCTATGTGATCAGCGGGGAAGGCTGTTTGAATGAGGGACAGAGTTGGGAAGCTCTCATGAGTGCAGCAAAGTTCAAGCCTGAGCATTTTGTCCTGATGATCGATTACAACAAGGTTCAGCTCGATGGGACCGTTGATGAGATCATGCCGCTCGATCCGCTGGCAGACAAGCTGAAGTCATTCGGCTGGAATGTTGCTGGGAAAGCCTACGATGGAAACAACACTGAAGAGGTGATGGAGTCCTTTGCGTGGATGGATAGCGACAACCAGTGGCCGAAAGCGGTTATCTACAATACCGTTAAGGGAAAGGGTGTCTCCTTCACTGAAGGAAAGAATACCTGGCATGGGGCTGTCATCGATGATGACTCATACGCCAAGGGTATGATTGAACTGAACGCTGACATTGAGAAGAAGGAGGCCGCCCTATGAGCGATGCCATGAGAGATGCTTTCGGAAAGAAGCTTGCCGAATTGGGTGTTACCCATCCTGAGTTGGTGGTGTTTGATGCTGATGTGTCTTCCTCCACCAAGAGTGCATATTTTGGAAAGGCTTTTCCCGACCGCTTCTACAATGTAGGTGTGGCTGAGGCGAACATGGTCGATATTGCTGCTGGTATGGCTACCGCTGGATACCATCCTGTGGTTAATGCATTTGCCATCTTCCTCGCCCTGAAAGCTACCGACCAGATCCGTAACACCCTTTGTTACAACAATCTTCCTGTCATTATCGCAGGAGCTTATGGTGGTCTTTCCGACTCCTTTGATGGAGCAAGCCACCAAGCAATAACGGACATTGCCATCATGAGAGCACTGCCGAATATGCAGGTTGTCGTCCCTGGTGATGCCAAACAGGCTGAACAGGCATTGGAATATGCACTGAAACAGAAAGGACCTGTGTATATCAGGCTTAACCGTAATGCAATGCCCGATCTCCCTGCTTCCGATGCGATTGGAACAGTCTGTACTGCAAGCGGAAGTGATGTAACCATTGCAGCGAACGGTATCACCTCAAGCTTCGCAAATGAGGCAGCCGTCCTGCTCCGGGAAGAGGGGATCACGGCTGAGGTGCTGAGTGTACCCATGGTAAAGCCGCTTGATGTCCAGTCCCTCAAGGAGAGCGTAGCCAAGACCGGGAAGCTGCTTTGTGTCGAGGAGCATGTGCTCGCAGGTGGATTTTCCAGTGCAGTCAGTGAGGCCTTCATGAAAGAAGGGATTTCCTGTAGATTTGATGCTATAGGAATCGAGGATGTATTTACCGAGACGGGTCCGTATGAACCACTCTTGGCAAAATATGGAATTAGCGCAGAAAATATTGCAGAACGCGCAAAAAAACTTTGCAAATAAGGAGATACTGTTATGGATCAAATGGAACGTGCCTATACACTCTTGAATGATTGGAAAGGGGACTCATATGTCCACGGGCTGGGGGTGCTTGACCAGGTAGGACCGATTGCCGCCAAGTTTGGTAAGCGTGCCCTCGTGGTAAGCAATACCACCTATATGAAGCCGGTTGCAGACCGGGTTGTTTCCTACCTCAATGCCGCAGGTGTCGAGCTTGCCGGTAACATGATCGCTCCCGATGCAAAGCCCAATGCTCCCCGTGAGGATGTCTATCGCCTGGAGTCCTACATCCTGCACACCAAGCCCGATTGTATCGTTGTCATCGGTGGTGGTTCGGCAATCGATGCAGTGAAGGCTGCCAATGTACTGGCTGCCCTTGGTGCAAAGGTGACCCCCGAGATCGACCACTACTTTGGAACCAATGTGGTGAGCAATGCCCTTGAGGAGACCGGCTCTTCCCTGACCCCTGTCATTGCAGTACAGACCAGTGCTTCCAGTGGTGCCCACCTGACCAAGTATTCCAACGTCACCGACCCGGTGGCCGGACAGAAGAAGCTTATCGTGGACAATGCAATCATCCCGACTGTGGGACTGTTCGACTATGAGACAACGGTCAGCATGCCGATCAGCGTAACCATCGATGGAGCCCTTGATGCCATTGCCCACACCTTCGAGGTGTTCTGTGGTGCAAAGGAAGAGACCTACGAGAAGGCCCGTGAGATCGCCGAGTGTGCCATCAGCCTGGTGGCAAAGTACGCAAAGGTACTAATCGAGGATCCCAAGAATGTGAAGGCACGTGAGGCTATCGGCCTTGCCACCGACCTTGGTGGGTATGCCATCATGATCGGGGGAACCAGTGGTGCTCACCTTACCAGCTTCTCCCTGGTGGACATTGTCAGCCATGGAACTGCCTGTGGAATCATGAATCCCTACTATGCGGTGCTCTACTCCAAGGCAATCCAGAAACAGCTGAAGGTTGTTGGTGCAATCTTTGCCGAGTTCGGATTTGGTTCTTCGGTGGACAACCTGGAAGGGAAAGACCTTGCAGTTGCCGTGGCTGAGGCCATGATTGCATTCAGCAAGTCCATCAAGGCTCCCAGCAAGCTCAACGACCTGAAGGGATTCAGTGAGGCTCATATCGAGCGTGCATTGAATGCTGCAAAGGACCCCCAGCTTGCAATGAAGCTGCAGAACATGCCGGTTCCAATGAGTCCAAGTGATGTCGACACCTACATGGAGCCATTGCTTCGTGCAGCAGCCAGTGGTGACCTCTCCCTGGTCAAGGCGATGTAACCTGGATAGGTTGAGTAGCAGGGCACCATAGGGTGTCCTGTTTCTCAGCCAACGGAGTATTCTATGAAATTATCTGTCGCTATTGCCGGTAAAGAGGCAATGCCCAATGCATTTGTGGTGTTTCGTGGGGTAAAAGAGTCGATCATCAAGGCCCATGAACTTGGCTATGATGGTGTTGAACTCGCTCTCAAGCGTCCTGATGAAGTGTCAAAGGACGAATTGAACCAGTGGTTGCGCGAGAACTGTCTGGAGGTTAGTGCAATTTCCAGTGGACAGGTCTTTGCGGCAAGGAATCTCTACTTCACCGATGAGAACCAGGAAAATCGAGCAGAACTGTACAAGAGTTTCTGCGGCTTCATTGACCTGGCCTCTGATTTTGGTGGGCTGGTCAATATTGGAAGGACCCGTGGCCCTATCGGTGGCCGTGACCCTGCCCTTGCAGAGGAACTCTTCCTCGATATGGCGTACAAGGTTGCCGACCATGCAGAAAAGCGTGGCGTTGAGTTGATTCTTGAACCGGTGAACCGTTATGAGATCGACTTCATCAACAACCTCGATGAGTGTTCAGCCCTGCTCAAGAAGATTGGCCGGAAGAACTTTGTCATGATGCCCGATGTATTCCATATGAACATCGAAGATGACCACATTGGGGACAGCATCATCCGGAACAAGGAGTATGTACGGTATGTGCACTTTGCAGATACCAATCGGCATGCACCTGGGGATGGTCACATGGATTGGGACGAGATTTTTTCCTCCCTTACCAGTATTGGGTATGATGGTTGGACCACAGCGGAGATCCTCCCGTACCCCGATCCTGGGACGGCGGCAAAACGAACCGTCAGCTTCCTGAGGGGAAAATACGGCAAGTATTACTCCTCATGATGCAAGAAGAGCCACCGAACGAACGGTGGCTCTCTTCACGGTATCGATCCTGCTGCTACTGGAGCAGGGCGTCAATATTGGCCTGTACCATCGACTCCAGGCTCCCTCTCCCCCCCCTTTCTGGGAAATTTCTCCAGACAACGAGCTTGGTATCTGGGGATACTTCCATCGAGGGTCCTGCGATGGGGTTGTGGATATTGTCGATGATAATCTGATAGCCACCCTTCGAGACCTCGCTGATCTGTTGGGCAGTAACCGGCCCAGGGCCAAAAGTACCTGCAACCTGGAGTCCCAGATCTTCTGCAAGATAGACTTGCATTGCATGACAGTAGACCTTTGCCTCTGTCAAACCAAGCTCTTCAGCCTGTTTTGCTCCCTTCTTGATGGTTGCGACATAGCTGGCAAGACGTTCCTTGCTCTTTTCTTCCGTTCCCGTGATACGTGCTATGGTCTCTGCCTGCTTCTGTACGTTGTGGATATCATTGGTGGTGGTTATCTGAATCATGGTTCCCGCTTCTTTCTTGATGGAATCTCCCATGCTCTGCATCATCCTCTCATAGCCTGCGTAGATGAAATAGTCTGCATGATTGATCTTCACCACATCACTGACGGTAATCTCATACTCGGGGGGATGGGTGAGGTTTGCAGGAGCGATGAAGGCAACATCATCGAGTCCTCCAAGATCTGCAAAAGCAGCAGTCCAGCTGGTGCTTGCCACGATGGAGGTGGGGTGGGAAGCATTGGATGCAGCTACTTCTTCCGTGACACCTTGGGCAGAGATACTAAGTACTGCCAAGAGCATGATGGTAAGGGAGAAAAGGTATTTTCTCATGATTGTAATCCTTTCTTATGTGTTGTAGGTATGATAAAAAGCAAAGCCGAGAGCAATGCAATAGTTCCGCTTGGTGGTAAGTCTGTTGCAATGGCAGCCAGAAACCCAAAGGTAGAGACGAATAGTCCTGTAAGGCAGGAGTACAGGAGAAGTTGTTTGAGACTCTCAGCACGCTTTCCTGCAACGAGGACGGGAAGAATGAGCAGCGCATCAATGAGCAAGGCTCCGAGTAGTTTCATGGCAAATGCGATAACCAGGGCAATGACCAGTACCATGGCAGTATAGTGTGCCTTTACCGGCATACCCAGGGACTGGGCGATTTCCTGATCGAAGAAGATGGCGCTTACCGTTCTGAAATTTGTAAGCAGATAGATGGCCAAAATGAGGGCGATGCCGATCAGTACCACGATATCCGCCCAAGCAAGCGCAAACGGACTTCCCCAGAGCAGTTGTAATGTATCCTTGGCAGGAACATCCCACAGATGCATCACCAGGGAAGCCGCTGCCATGGTAAAGACCATCCCAGCAGCACTGGCGAGACCGAACCCATGGCGGGTATCCTTGGCCAGTCGCATCATAGCCAAAACCAAGAGGATATTCAGGGTAATGCTGAGCGGTAGTATCGGCAGGGAGAGAGCCAGGGAGATGGCTCCCCCAAGGATAACCCCGTGCATCAACATATAGCGCATCGGTACCAGGTCAAGGCGGAGAACCATGACCCCACTGGCAGGGAAGCAGAGTCCGGCAATGGCCATGGCAATCAGTCCTTTCATTACCGGAGGGAGGGTGAGTGCGTAGAGGAAATCACTCATAGGTACCCCCAAGATGGAGAGTCGGCCATCCCAAATCCTTCTCCAGAGCCTTGTCGTGGGTGACCATGATTATGGTCGGCATCTCTCCCACGGTAAGGCTTTGGAGCACTTCAACAAGCGTGGATCGGCTTTTTGCATCCAGGAAGGAGGTGGGTTCATCGAGGAGGAGCAATCTTGCTTTCTGGCAAAGCGTCCTCGAGAGAGAGACTTTTTGCCTTTCCCCTCCGCTGAGTGTGAAGAAATTCCTCTCAGCAAGATGCTCTATCTTTGTTCTTCTTAGGGCAGTGTCGATCTCCCACTGCCTCTCTTCCCTTGTGAGAGTGGGGTCGCATGCCATCGCTACCACTTCACGGGCTGAGACTGGAAATTGCTGCTCTTGTTGTTGTTGCCTTATATATCCGATCGTTCTTTTTTCCAGGTGGGTTACCTCGTCTTCCCCGATAAGAATCGTTCCCTTGGTGGGTTTGAGTTTCCCCATCAAGAGGGAGAGCAGTGTAGTCTTCCCCATTCCGTTGTCTCCTAGGATAAGTAGTCTCTCCCCTTCCTCAAGATGGAAGGAGAGATCTTCCAGGATAGGCGGACGCTCTGGGTAGGAGAAAGAGAGGTTTTCTATATGCACAGAGACCCCTCGTACCAGTTTTGCACGCTTTCTCAGGAGTCTGTACATCTGCTCCTGGTCATGCATCTCACCGAGTAACTCCTCGGTTTTGCATTGGAGTCGTTCTATGCGCTTTTCATAGGAGACGGTAATGCCATGCTGCTGATAATATTCGATGGCAAGTTCACTGATCAGATTGATATGGGCACGCCGTATCCCAAAGCGGGCCATAAGCAAGGCCGCGGCTTTCCCTGCAGCCGTGTCATGTGCACTGAGATAATCCCTTTCTCCTGTATAGGTTTCAAGAAATCGTTCGAATGCAAAGAGTGGGGTAAGCCAGTGCCCATTTTCTGAGAAAATGAGCTGATCATGATTATAGACTTCCAGGGTATGGTTGTCTGATAGCGGCTGTGTATATAGTTCCAATGTATGCTCCCCAAAAAAAAGAGGCCAGGCAAGCAAAAAAGTAGTACTCTTCTTTGCCTTCATGGCTTTCTTGTGTACATAGGTAATGAATCAGGAATATGCCTCTTCATGAGGCATGTTGTGACGTATTTTACCGACTAGGCAGAGTACTGTCAAGGAAACACCTGATTTCCTCCAGCGTGAAGTCAATCATCATGGACAGGGGGGCATCCTGTATTCCTACGATTGTCACATTGCATTTGCTTATGGGAACGAGAATCTTGTGAGCCTTGCTCTGGGCGATTGCCACCGCCATGGCTGGAGTAATCTCTCCATGGAGTGCGTCAGCAGTAAGGATGCCCAGGGGGCCTACGATAAGGTCAGCATTTCTGCAGGCAACAATGGCAGGATTCTCGCCGGTTGCAATTGCATCAGCCCCGCTTTTTAGCATGGCACTGGCTGCCAGGCTGTTGGTCCCAATCCCCAGTACTTCCACTTGGCTGAATGTTTTCTTGATAGCCGCAACAAGCGCTTTTCCCAAGCTCCCACCTTGACCGTCAATGACAACGAGCTGTACGTTCTGTTTCATACACGCAGTATAGTAGATAGGAGTTTTCTATGCCAGAGGTGGCTTGTCTTGCAGATTTATTCGCTTCACGATAGGATAACCCCATGCAGTCCCTGAAAAAAGAACGTGTGTCGATCATGGTTACCGATGCAATTAAAGAGATTATCAAAGAGGAGCACCTCAACCCTGGGGATAAGCTCTACAGTGAAAAAGAACTCGTAAAAAAACTCGAGGTAAGTCGCTCTTCAATTCGTGAGGCACTGAGGATGCTCGAAGTATCCGGAGTGGTGAAGGTGTATCAGGGGAAAGGGGTGTTTATCAGTGACCCTTCCGAGCAATCCCACCCGGTGAAGAACTGGGTGGTGGAAAATGCAGAGGCACTGAGGGAGCACTTTGAGGTAAGGCTTTTGATTGAGCCGCATGCAGCATCCCTTGCTTGTCGATTTGCTGAACAAAAAGATCTGGAAGCACTTCAATCCTGTTATGATACGTTTGTTGAAAAAGTAAAAACCGGGGATGTCATTGAATCCATCAGCAGCGACAGTGCCTTCCACCTGGCTGTTGCAAAGGCAACCAAGAATCGGACATTGGCTGTCTTGATGAGGACGATGGGTCAGACCCTTAATGAAGGTTGGTATGCCAGCCTGCATGCTCCTGGACGTCTGGAATCATCCATTGAAGAACACGGACGCTTGCTTCAGGCCATTCTCAATCATGACCAGGAAGAAGCCTCCCGGGCAATGGAAGACCACTTGAGAAATGCATTGAAGGACATCCAGCACTATTTCGGAACTCTCTAATTATTTTATTGTCTTGATTGAACTTTTCAAAACCCTGTAACCCGTAAATGATTTTTTCCTCCCCCTAGAATCCGTGGTAACCAGCTTTCCGGGCCTTGTGGGCCTCC
>JAIMZO010000022.1 GCA_020054965.1 Spirochaeta sp.
TAACGATTTCCCAACTTTCAACACTATATGCTACTAAGAAGTGGTCTTGCGTGGCCGCCCACGCTTCCGTTTAGGGGCATTCACGTCAACGGCTTTCTTTGGTCTTCCCCGTTTGCGTTTAGGAGGATCTTCCGGCTTTTCAACAATACCAAGCCTCTCAAGGATCTTTTCAGTAGACTTCGTCGTCTTCACAAACTCCCAGGTACCATCCCCAAGAGTTTCAACCTTCTTAGCTGAGGCAAGGCGGCTCATGATGTCCTTATACGTCATCTCTGCAAAGAGGCCTGCATCTTCGAATTTCCTGATGATGCGTGAAGTCATGACCGAAGAAATGAAGTTTACAAACTCACTCCCATACACAGCGTAATCTGAATGGACCCTGGTGTCATCGAAGTCAGTGACGTTCTTGTAATAACGGAAACATTCTTCTATGAGCCATCTCTCATCATACATCTTGTAGATGGTGCCGGGATCGGTATCGACATCAGATTCAAAGACAACGGTCCCGAAACGCTCATCGCTCTTGCTCAGATGGTCAGCATCAAAGGGTTTCCCCTTGTGATGCTTGAAGTAATCGGCTTCTTCTTTTGCCGCACGTTTACGATCATAGAATGCATACAGATAATAATCTCCAAGATCAGCCTTCTTGAATAGGATGTCTCTGTTCCTGTCATCAAGCATTCCCGTAAAAGCGTACATGTCATGAGATGCAATGCGTTTGTCGCTTCTTTTTATGGGATTCAGCCAATGGAGAGCAGGGGAAGCCTCGAAAGCTTCCTGGGCAGCTTTTTTCGGAAATCCTTTGTCTGCCATGACAATACCCTGTTTCAATCCATTCTCAGTGAGAAATCTCTGGTAACTGACACTGTCGAGTACATTGCCGGCAAAGACCTTGGAACAAATAGGTTCTCTGACATCTATGTCGTAGGCGAATACCACCGTGATGTCCATCGTGCCTTCAACACGAGCCTTTCGTGAGTAATGAGAAAGGGAATTCACCATGCTGTTATCTTCTTTCAGCGTTCCATCTATGGCAATATGATGCCCTGAGGTAAGGGAGTTGACCCGGTTCCTCATGAAAGAAACAATCAGTGAGTAGGATTTGCCCAGATCCTGCAGGAATGCCGATACGGTATTCCTGCTCAATGGAAGGGAAGGGAAGAGCATACTCACCCAGCTCATCTCATAATAATGGCTGAGTCTGGAACAGGGGACTCCTGGATAGCAGACTCTCAGCAGAGCCATCGAGTAAATCTTCATGGCATCTTTGGTAGAGTACACAGCATACAATTCATCAAGAAGAGATCTTGATACGGAATCAACAAGAACCACATCTGCATAATCTTTGAGTTCTATGGTTCTTTGGGCAACCGGTTCGCTGACCGGGACAAAGGCCCCATCGATGATGTGACCGATAGTATATCCGTTGACCGGAATATTGCTTTCCCCTACCCGCTTACATCCTACACGCTCTACGACCGCGTACTGGAGAGGTCCGTTGCCACGTTTGACAACGATCGTATTTTTTGGTCTCTCTACACTTCTGATCTCTACAGGAATAGCCATGCAAAACCCGTCCTTATATAGTGTTTATTATACACATAAAAGGACTATATTTCAATAAAAATCAGAAAATGGACAACATATAACACGAAGAATTCGTACCAAGAAAGGTCGAAAGCAACGGGTTTTAGAGTGATTTTTATTCGGAAGATTGGAATTCTTGCCTGCTACACCTACATGGCGACCTGATTTGCAGGTTTATATAGTGTTGGATTCTGGGAAATTGTTACTTAAGCGGGAGAAACGTCCTTCTGATATTTGCTGGCAGGCTTGTCTGGTATGGTCCTCTGTAGTTTCCCAGATGCGATTAATGGTGTGAGGAACGTTTTTCTAAAATGTTTTCTCTGTTCTATGCAGATATATCCCTGCATCTCTTCCTTGGTTCTTGGAACAGAACAAAACTCCACATAGGGAATCGACTCTCTTGCGTGGTATCTTGGCTGGCAGGATAGTTGGTATTTTTAAGGCTACGCGTAAATCTGCCTACAGTGGTGGATTCTGCCAGTCGGTATCTGTCTCCACGTAGGGAGCAGGATGGAAATACATTAAAAATTGACCGCGGTCAAAAAAAATGTTGACCTAGAGGGAACCCCGTTTTAGGATAGAGAAAAAGAGGGGAATTTTCATGCACAGTATAGTTCTAATCAAGCAGGTCCCACAGACCAGTGATGTCCAGATGGACAAGGAGACCGGTACCATGATCCGTAGTGGTTCCGCTGCCATCCTGAATCCCTTGGATGTGTATGCCTTGGAAACAGCGTTGCGAATCAAAGACCATAGTGGTGGACGAGTGACGGTCATCACCATGGGGCCAGCGAGTGCTGTCAAAGTACTCAAGGAATCCATTGCCATGGGGTGTGATGATGTCTATCACCTGAATGACCGGGCCTTTGCGGGCTCCGATACCTGGGCAACCAGCTATGTACTGGCAAAAGCCATAGAGAAAGTTGGCATCCCCGATCTCGTCATTACCGGCGAGCGGGCAACCGATGGCGATACTGCCCAGGTAGGACCGGCGGTGGCTTCATGGTTGGACCTTCCGGTGCTCACCTATGTTGCATCAGTAGAGGAGATTGATTCAGAGAACCTGATAGTAGAGCGTTTGATCGAGGAGGGATACCAGCGAGTTAGGTCTCCTCTCCCAGTCCTCCTTACCGTGGTCAAGGAGATTGCCGAGCCTCGTCTTCCCACCCTCAAGGGGAAGAAACGCGCGATGGCCACAGAGATTATCACATGGAGTGCCTCCGATCTGGATACAGATCCAACTTTCTTGGGGCTGAAGGGGTCTCCCACCCGGGTGGTGAAGATAGAGACTCCCAAAGTAAGCAGGCAATGCAGAATGGTAAAGGTAGAGGATGATGCTTCGCTTCATGAGGCAGTCGATCAATTATTCACCTTCCTTGAGGAACGTGATCTGTTAGGAGGACGCCATGCATGAGGTCTGGACAATCAGTGAATGCCATCAAGGTAGGGTAAAGGATGTTTCCTATGAGCTGTTGGCACGTGGGAGGTCACTTGCCGATACCCTCAACGTAAGACTGGCAGCAGTAGTTATCGGTTACCATATCAAATTGGAAGACCTGAAGCGGCTCTCCGCCCAGGGGGCGGATGTAATCTACCTTGCCGATGATGCTTCGCTCTCCTCGTTTGTCTGTGAACGGTATGCTGAGCAACTTCTCCGTCTTATTGCTGCAAAGGAGCCGCAGATCATCATTGCAGCAGCAACCACCTCTGGAAGGACCCTGATGCCCTATGTAGCAGTCAAGGCCCATGCAGGGTTGACTGCCGACTGCACCGAACTGGCTATCGAGGAAGGGACAGGGAATCTCTTGCAGACCCGTCCAGCTATAGGTGGCAACATCATGGCAACGATAAAGACCCCGAACCATCGGCCGCAGATGGCCACCGTCAGACCACGTTCTACCAAGCCGCTTGAAGCGAGCAGTGACCGTCCTTTCTTGGTGGAGAAGGTACCGGTTGATTCCAAGATTGATAAACCATCTGTCGAGGTATTGGGGCTGAGGGGCCTGGAAGGCCAGGGTGGATCCATCGAAGAAGCAGACATCGTTATTTCAGGAGGAAAGGGCCTTAAGAAACGGGATAACTTTGTCCTGATCGAGCGATTGGCAAAAGCGTTTGGTGCTGAAGTAGGTGCGAGCAGGGACGCAGTGGACCGGGGCTGGGTTTCCTATCCCCATCAGGTAGGTCTTTCAGGCAAGACCATCTCTCCCGTCTTTATCTTGCTGCAGGTATTTCTGGTGCCATCCAGCATCTGGCAGGTATCAAGACAGCCAAGTGTATTGTGGCGATCAACAGTGATGAGCAGGCCAACATCCTTGGTCTTGCTGACTTCGCCATCATCGGGGACCTGTTTCAGGTACTTCCTGAGATTGAGAAACGCCTTGAGCAGAGGAGGAAGGCATGAATACCAGCTATAGGGCAATCACCCCATCCATTCTTGATGAGCTGAAGGCGATCGTAGGGGATCATAACCTCTATACCGACACAGAGCGAATAGAGAATTACAGCCATGACGAGACCAGCAGGGAGCAGTTCAGCCATATGCCGGAGGTTGTGCTTACTCCCGTCTCTACCGAGCAGATCAGTGCGGTCATGAAGTTGGCTGACCGGTACACCATACCGGTAACCCCGCGTGGTGCAGGCTCAGGTCTTTCTGGTGGTGCGATTCCAATCCATGGGGGAATTGTGCTCTCGGTTGAGAAGATGAACAAGGTGCTGGAGATTGATGAGGCAAACCTAACCGTGACAGCTGAGGCAGGGATTGTAACCAATGAGCTCAATGAACAGCTCAAACAGACCGGGCTTTTCTTCGCCGGCTATCCGATGAGCTTGGAGACTTGCTTTCTTGGAGGTAATATTGCGGAGAACGCGGGCGGTGGAAAGGCTGTGAAATACGGGGTTACCGGGCGCTATATACTTGGTATGGAGGTTGTCACTCCCCAGGGAGAAGTGGTCCAATTGGGAGGAAAGGTGACCAAGGATGTCAGTGGGTATGATCTCAAGCAACTGTACATCGGCTCGGAGGGTACCCTTGGCATCATCACCAAGGCAACCATCAGACTCCTTGGCGTGCCATCCTCTGCCTCGAACCTCTTGGTTCCTTTTAGGACTGCCCAGGATGCCATCTCTGTCGTTCCCCTGATCATGAAACAAGGGATCATCCCCACCAGTATTGAGTTCATGGACAGAAGTTCACTTGAGATGTCCTGTTCGTATCTGAATGAGAGTCTTCCCCTGGAGGGAGTGGGAGCGATGCTGCTCATTGAGATTGATGGTACTGATGAAAGCCAGGTTGAACATGATCTCATCCAGGTTGGAGATCTCTGTTCCGATCATAAGGCGATGGAGGTCTATATCGCTGAGGACGCTACAACCAGGGAGAGAATCTGGTCCATCAGGCGGAATATTGCCGAGGCCATCAAGGTCTACAGTCCTATTCAGAGCCTGGAAGATGTGGTTGTTCCCATCGGCTCCATTCCTTTGGTGATTCCCCGTCTGGAGCAGCTCTCCAGCAAATACAACATGAAAATTCCTTGTTATGGCCACGCAGGAGATGGTAACCTGCATGCAACACTGGTGAAGAATCCTGAAAGTACCATGGAGGAGTGGTTGGAGATGGAGCCACGGTTGCTTTCCGAGTTCTATGCATTCATTGTCAAGGAACTTGGGGGGAAGATCAGCGGGGAGCATGGCATTGGGTTGAAACGGAGGTCGTTCTTCAAGGACGTGACTCCAGAGGCGGAGTACCAGTTGCTGTGTGCAGTCAAGCAAGCGCTTGACCCAAAGAACATCATGAATCCTGGGAAGATTCTCCTATAAGGAAGGGCGATGGCAAAGAAATCAAAGGGAACAAGCAAAGCTGAGGCGACCAAGCGCCTGATATTCGAGAGTGCCTTGGCGCTCTTCAAGCAGAAGGGGTTCAACCAGGTCTCCATCCAGCAGATAACCGACTATGCAGGCACTGCAAAGGGGAGTTTCTATACCTATTTCCCCACGAAGAGCGATATCATCGTACAGGAGTTCTGGGCCATCGATGCCTACTATCGAAGTATTGAGGAAGTGGTATCAAAAGAGAAGGATGCAGCTCTAAAGCTTATGAAATTCACGGAGTTGCAACTTACTTATGTACGGGATGTTATCGGGGTTGAGATGCTGAAAGTACTCTATGCCAACCAGGTGAGCAACGAGGGTTCCACCAAGGTCATTACCGACCAGTCCCGTTTCTGGCACACGTTCATCAAGAGTATCATTGAGGAAGGACAGCAAACAGGTGAATTCAGGAAGGACAGGGAGAGTTCTTATCTTGCGGTGCTTTTCAATAGAGCCATCAGGGGGCTCTTCCTGGACTGGAACATCAGCTCAGCAGGATTTGACTTGGTTGAAGAGGGCTTGGCTTATTGCAGGAATCTCTTGATTCCTGCCCTGCAGGCAAGCCGATGATGCATCAATGTTCGAGGATGCTGCAATATATTCTCTACAAATGAAAAGTATTTACTCGGTTGTATAGAATTGGCGTTTGTGAATTCTGTGCAATAGTATTGAAAATTATCAAAAGAATGTACAAGTTTCTCTAAAATTTGACCATAGCTTTGTCAGCCAATGCCCGTGAGTATTGAGACATACCATCAAAACCATAGGAGGTTAGTATGATGAAACGAATTACATTGCTCGCGGTGTGTCTCTTGCTGGTATTCACAGCAGTCTGGGCACAAGGAGAGAAGGAAGCAAAAGAGAGTACAGGACCTGTTACCATCAAGTACGCATTCTGGGGGAATCCCGATGCCATCGGTGTAGAGCAGGATATTATCAAGGCTTTTGAGGAATCTCATCCTGATATCAAGATCGAGTCTATTGTCAGCGGATATTCTGACTACCACACGAAGCTCATGACCATGATTGCTGGAAACATGGCCCCCGATGTGATGCGCATTGATGACTATTATTTCTATGACTTCATAAAGCTTGGTGCTGTGGAGAGTCTCAGTCCGTATATTGAACGAGATGGACTCGATTTGGATCTCTACCCAAAGATGGGAATTGAAGAAGCAACTGTCGATGGCCAGATTTATGGTCTTCCCTGGGGCACTGCTCCCTTGTACATGTTGCTGAACCTTGATGCATTTGAAAATGCAGGAGTATCACTTCCCTCACTGGATTGGACCACCGAGGACTTTGAACGTATTGTTCGCTCCTTCAATCCTCAGAAGGATAAGGTATATGGTTTTGCCATAGACACCAATTATCTTTCCAGCGTACTTCCTCACATCTGGTCCAAAGGTGGCACCCTGCTCAGTGAGGATAAGAGCCAGTATACCGGAGACAGCCCAAAAGCTACCTCAGCAATCCAGATGCTTGCCGATCTGTATGCTGAAGGCTATATGCCGAAAGACACAATCAATAGCGGTAATACAGAAGCTTTGAGAAGATGGTTTAGTAATGGAACCATCGCTATGATGAGTGGTTCTGCTCAGGAAATTCTTGCCATCCAGAAGATTGAAGGAATGCGCTTCGAAGCTTGGACCATGCCACAGGCACTGGACAGCAAGAACACCACCGTGTTCAAGAGCAATACCATCAGTATGAGTAAATCTTCCAAGGTGAAGGAAGCTGCTTGGACATTCACAAAGTTCCTCCGCGGAGTAGAGGGTGAGGATCTGTATGTTCGTGCAAAACGTTTCCCGCCCACATTGAATATTGCAGAGAACTGGGCACTCTATCTTGATCCCAACCTCTATCCGAAAAAGATCAAGGAGAACAGTGAACTGATCGCAAAGGAGTATGGGCATACCCTGCCACTACGCACTGGCTATGCAGCAATTGAGTCGAAGGTTATTCCTGCTGTACAGAGTGCAATGCTGGGTACCAAGACAGCTGCCCAGGCGATGGCTGATATCCGCTCGGATATTACCAAGATCATTGAGACCAATTCCAAGTAGTATTGAAAATATCACCGGATAGGTCTTCTTTCCGGTGATTTCTCTTCCTATACCCTATCAGAGGATATCCCTTATGAAATTGTCCAAAATGAGACGAGCTGAGCACCGGGCAGCATTTTTCTTTCTCTTGCCCAACATCATCGGCTTTCTCCTCTTTTCCATGATTCCAACCTTCGCATCGTTTGGCATCAGTTTCCTCGACTGGGGCTTGCTGAATACCCCTTCCTTCAGTGGACTCTCAAACTATAAGGAGTTGCTTGGTGATGATGTATTCTGGTTGGCATTGAAAAATACCGCGTATTACTCATTCATCAAAGTGCCTTTGAATCTGATTCTTTCTCTGCTCTTGGCTATCCTGCTGAATAAGCAGCTTCATGGAAGAAATTTCTTTCGTTCCATTGCATTTCTCCCGTCTGTTTGTTCAAGCGTTGCCGTAGCCTTGATCTGGGCCCCCTTGTTGGAAAGCTCCGAAAACGGATTAATCAACCATGTTCTCTCCCTATTTGGTATTGAGGTCATACCATTCTTGGTCTCTCCTCTCTGGGCGATGCCTTCGGTAATCTTTGTTGGACTCTGGAAAGAATTGGGGTACTTCATGGTTATCTTTCTCGCTGGTCTTCAGGGCATACCCCGGTCCTATTATGAAGCTGCTTCCATTGATGGGGCAAATAATGCTGCAGTCTTCTTCCGCATCACAGTCCCCTTGATCAGCCCAACCACCTTCTTTGCATTGACAACAGGCCTGATTGGATCCTTCCAGATATTTGACCTTACCTCCGTTCTTACCAAGGGAGGTCCTGCAAACGCTACCAATACGTTGGTAATGTATATCTATCAAAATGGGTTCCAGTTTTTCAGGATGGGCTATGCCTCAGCGCTGAGTCTTATTCTCTTCTTGACAATCTTTATCATAACACTGGTACAGAACCACTATTCTGACAAATGGGTGTGCAACTGATGAAAACAACAACTATGAGAACAATCAATTGGAAAAAGATCACTAGGAATTGGTTTTGGTATGTATTTCTGGTAGGCCTGACACTCTTCTTCTTTATTCCCTTCTGGTGGATGGTCTCCACATCCTTCAAAACCTATACCGAGGTCTATACAAGGCAGTACTCACTCTGGCCATCAAGCTTTCATTTTGAGAACTATCGAGAAGTATTCAAAGTGTTGCCATTCACCACCTACCTATGGAACACCATCAAGGTCTCTGCCCTGGTTATCCTGGGGACTCTGACAACGAGCAGCATGGCGGCATATGCCTTTGCAAGGTTGCAGTTCCGAGGTCGTGATGCGCTGTTCTTTCTCTACCTTGCAACACTTATGATTCCCAGACAGGTTGTACTTATCCCAAATTTTATCATATTTCGCGAGATGGGTTTGTTGGATACCCACTGGTCACTTGTGCTGAGTGGAATCTTTACAGCCTACGGAACATTCCTGCTTAGGCAATTCTTCTTGAGTATTCCTCGTGAGCTGGAAGAGGCTGCAGTCATAGATGGATATGGCTACTGGGCACGGTTTGTCTCGATTATTATCCCCCTTTCAAAGGCAGCATTGACTACCTTGCTGATCATCACCCTCTTGAATATCTGGAACGAATACCTCTATGCACTGGTATTCATCCAGAGTGATAGGAACAGGACCCTAACCTTGGGGATTGCATTACTTCGAGGTGACTTCGATGTTAAATGGAATCAAGTGATGGCAGCAACATTAATCAGTATTGCTCCCATTGTTCTGG
The DNA here is from genome assembly GCA_020054965.1 of Spirochaeta sp. Next base: position 9,268 of record JAIMZO010000022.1, read on the forward strand.
TATACTTGAGTGCCCAACGGTACTTTGTGGAAGGGATAGCATTGACCGGTGTGAAAGGATGAGGAGAAAGGATTAGTAACGAACAGTGGGCTATCCCTGTACGATACATACAGGATGTGTACAATGATGGTACTGGGGTAATCTGCTAGGAGGAGGTCAGTATGAAGGTAATGCTCATAGAAGATGAACCAAATGCAATGGAGCGATACTGTTCCTACATTGCAGCATACAATCCTGCCTTTGAGATTGTTGCAAAAGCTTCAACCTATGAGATGGCCAAGGAGATGTTTGCATCCCAATCGATTGATGTTTTATTCAGTGATGTCATGATCCCCGGTAGATCAGGATTGCATTTCTTGGAAGAAGTAAGAAGTGAGCATTGGCGAGGTCTGGTGGTGATTATCAGCGGCTATGGTGATTTCTCCTATGCACAGAAAGCTATCAAGCTCTCCGTATTTGACTACTTGCTCAAACCGGTTTTCCAAAAGGATCTTGAGCAAGTCCTGGACAAGATCCTGAGAATCATGAACCAGAGAGAACCTCAGATTCATTACTTTTCCAATACATGCCTTCCCCTCTATATCAAGAAAGCCATTCAGTATGTTGAACGTAACTACAATCAGGAGATATCCCTAGGGGCAGTTGCTGCATTCGCCAACGTCTCTGCCAGCTATTTGAGTGCATCTTTCAGTAAGAAATGCAATATGACATTTGTTGAATACTTGCATGCCTATCGCTCTGAAATGGCGGCGAAATACCTGCAGGAAACAGATTGGACCATGGAAGAGATTGCCGATCGCGTGGGTTTCGGAGATAGTTCTTACCTGAATCGGTGTTTCAAGAAATGCTATAAGGTTTCGCCAGGCCAGTTCAGAAAAGCGCACGCTTCAAGGCTGGAATTGCAGAATGGCCAAACCTGAGATATTCAGAAGACATGCAAGACAGTCATGGTACCGTGTATTGGTAGTCAGCCTTACTGCACTGGTTTCATTCATCCTGATTGTCAGCTGGTTTTGGGTGCAGAGAAGTACCACACAACTATTAAAGAACAATGAACAGTTCCTGCAAGTGTATACTGACAACTTGCAGAAAACCATCTTTTCTCCGATAGAGAAAGCTGCAACCAGAGTACAACTGCTGTTGCGATTCCAACAAGAGAAAGACCATGACCTCGATTTCGTACAAGAGTTGTTCGATTTACGGCTTACCTCTGCAAGTCTTGACCGAGCCTGGATGATTGCCAGTGATGGCGCTACGTACTATGCACCCAATGTGAACAAAGAAATTACCGAGCAGAACCCATGGTGGAAAGCGTATATGGCCGAAGAAAAGAAAGCCCTGTTCAGAGTGCTGGGAAGTCGTGGATTTGGATCCTTCGGCTTTGAGGTTGCCCCTGCTTTTCGTGATGATATGGATCTCTCCACCTTGCTTCCTGTAGTGTTCTGGTATATTGGCAAGGATGGAAGGATTGCATTCGCGTTTCTTGAGTTCAATCTTACCTCGCTGTTGATACAGCACATGAACTCATACAAGGTAGAGTTGGTGGATACTCCTACTCCCATTGAAGTACTGATCTATGACAGTGACGGGATGGTGTTGGAATCCAGCAGGAATATACCCCTCCAAGTCTTGTCGATGCCCACTATGATGGAAGATTCTGCCCTAGTCGGATCGATAGATCTCAGTAATGGGATGGTCTTCACAAAAGAAGAGTCCTACATATCACTCTTCTCGAGGAATACTCCTTTGGGACTCACCTTTTCAACGAAAATTCCCTGGAGGACCATTGTGGGACAATCCAGGAAGAATTACCTGTATGTGTTGTTGCTTGCAGGACTGTTCTCCCTTGTGTTCTTGGTGCTCATGGTCGTATATGTCCGCCTCCATGCAAACATGAGACGGTATGAGGAGATGCAAGCAGAGTCACGATTCGAGGCATTGCAAGCAAGAATGAACCCCCACTTTCTGTTCAACACGCTCGACAGTCTGGTAAGTGTGGTGGAAGAGGGGGATCGGAGAAGAAGCCTTGATACCTTGCGTTCCCTCTCCTATATCCTTCACGTTGACCTGCGGGAAAAGCGCAATGAGATACCGTTGCTATCTGAACTCAGGTATATTCGCAACTATGTCAATTTACAGGAGATTCGCTACAAGGGATTGTTTCACTTCTCTCTGGATATAGATGACTCTGTACCCGATGATATCCGTATTCTTAAATACTGTGTCCAACCTTTGGTGGAAAACTGTTTTGTCCATGGTGTCTATCTCCGTCAGATGCCCATATCCATAGAGGTTGGGATGTTCTTTGACGAAAAAGGACTGCATGTCATGGTAGACGATGATGGGCCCGGGTGTGGGAAAGAGACCTTCTCAGAATTACAAGAACAACTCAAGCGAGCTCCACGAGGATCGTTCCAGGATAAACTGCATGTAAGAGGAAAACACATTGGGCTGTACAATATTCATCAGCGAATATTCTACGCTTATGGCCCAGGGTTTGGACTGACTTTGCAAGAGAAGAAAGAGAAGGGGTTCTCTGTCCAGGTACTCTTGCCGGCTGTGTATCAGAAGGAAGGGGACGGATGATGTACAGCCCACGATTACAATCAAAAGAATGTCCACTTTCAGCTAAATATCACACATTGCATCTATAGCTACAGCACGTATGCTTACAACTACAAGGGGGAATCTATGGACAAACTTGGTGTTGCCATTATAGGAACAGGAAATATCGCGCCGGCGCATATAAAAGGGTATCTTGCCTCTCAGGATGTCTGTGAAATACGAGCGCTTTGCGATATCTACCCATCGAAAGCTGAGAAACTTGCCAAACGAGGGAATATTGAAGATCAGGCAACCATTACCACGGACTATCATGAGCTGCTGAGCCGAGACGATATCCACCTTGTCTCTCTCTGCTTGCCTCCCTCGCTCCATTGCCAGGTAGCGGTAGATTTCTTATATGCAGGCAAGCATGTCATTGTAGAGAAACCGATGGCTTCTTCCCTATCTGAGTGTGACCGTATGATTGAAGCCCAGAGGCAGAGTGGAAAGGTCCTTTCCGTAATCAGTCAGAATCGCTTTCGCACTGCACCCATGCGTGTAAAGCAACTCCTTGACCAAGGGGTCCTGGGTAGGGTGCTTTTTGCACGGGTGAACTCCATG